>NZ_JAGQBY010000099.1:0-11720 GCF_024345875.1 Synechococcus sp. EJ6-Ellesmere | reverse complement strand
GCAGGCCGCTGTACTGCATCGCCTCGCGACCGACCGCACTGCCTGCCTCGATTACATCGAGGTTCTCCAGCTGCGGCTCACCGGTCTCCACCACCATGCAGCCGAGAAAGCCGCAGGCCTCTTCAGCAGCCAGCTGCTTGATGACTCCCAAGCTCGGCTCGGTGACGGCGCTGCTGCAGAAGAACTCCAGCCAGTGCTGCAGGTTGGAGTGGGACCCGGACTCCTGGTCCACGGGCCCCGCCGTCACTTTTTTTCCTGGAAGACCCCCACGTAGACCGTGCCCTGGCGGTAGAGGGGCAGCACCTTGTCGCGTAGATCGGCGTTGTGAATGCGGATGCAGCCCAAGGTGGGATGCAGGGGCTGCTGCGCTGCCCAGGCCCCAGGCCAGCCGCAGGCGGAGCCACCGCCGTGGAGCATGATCCCGGCCCGGCCAGCCTTGACCTCCTGGCCCTCTAACTCCTCCAGGTCAAATGAGTACCAGCCGTAGGCCATGGCGGTATCGGAGCAGGGGGGATTGGGGTTCTGCTCGTAATCGGCGTAGAGCTGCCCGAGCTTGTAGAGACCGGGCGGGGTGTCGGTGTTGGTGTGGCTCCAGTCGGTGTCAGCGCCCTGCCCCCGAGCCAAGCAGGGGATCTTCCAGAGAAAGGCGCCGCTGTGGTCGTAGGCCTCCATGTCTTCGTCGCGGTCATTCACCAGTAGGTAGGAATCACCGGGTTTGACCGGTGCCGGCTTTTGCGGCCCGGCCATGCCGGCTTCCTCTGAACCGCGGGGATCAAGACCACCGGCAGGGGGCTGCGGCTGCGGAGGCTGCTCGCTGAAGGCGATGGCCCAAGGGGCCTGCTCATCAAGGATCTCTGCGCCCTGGTCGCTGCTGCTGATTGCTTCAAACAGCTGCAGAACTCCGCGTTGCTGCTGCGGCTGATCGCGGTAGAATCGGAAGCGATCGCTGAACCGCTCGGCGCTCATCGGGGTAGTCATGGGGAGTGGTGCTGACCACTGCCTTTGCCAGCGACAGAACCGCACCGCCATTGCTATCAAGGAAGGCTGCTGACTCGGAGACCCCATCCACTACGCCGTGTTCTTCTCTGGCTCAGTGGGCGATGGCATCGAGATGGTGCAGTGCAGGCCCTTGATGAGGTCCATGCCGTGGATATCGTCCTGGCCCAGCACCCTGACGCTCATGTGAAGGCCGTTCCGGCCGCTTCGATCGAGGGCATGAACAAGCACCGCCTTCTGTTTTCTTGGCTGGAGTCGCTGTAAGGCCCAGGCACCAGCGAGCAGGCGTGGTCGGGCCAGCGAGCCCAAACCTGCTGGCCCGTGTTCTCCTAGAGCACGATCACCTGGGCGGCTGAACCCCAGATCAGCTGCTGATTGTGCGCCAGCAGCAGGGCCTGCTCACGCGGCAGCCAGTGGGGATCGGCGCAGATCTGCCCTTCTCCATCGAGAAACAGCGGCCGCGCCTCCGCGCTGCCTTTGGCGGCCAGACGGAACGAGATAAAGCGGATCGGGCAGGACGGCTCAACGGGAATGGTGGCCATGGCGGTGTGACAAGCAGGACGCGACCACCGCGCCCCGATGCATCGGGGCACCCTGCGGAGCGCCTGCCGAACACTCCGCCAGCCACCAACGCCATGCCCTGAGCTGCCCACCAACCGACCTCCCTGACGCGACCTGGTAACAGCTGCTGTTGTCACTGGGGCAAGGCCCCGGGAGAGTGCCCTTGGGCCTGACCTTGATCGAGGCGCAGAAATATGCCCGCCGCGCTGAACAGCTGGCGGTGCTTAAGACCTTTGCTGAGGGGGAGCTGCTGCGCCGCCTGCCCTTCCGCAACCTCGTGGGCGGCTCGCTGAGCTTCCCAGCTGAAACCAAGCTGCCTCGCGTTGGCTTTCGGGCCGTGAATGAGGGCTACCGCCAGAGCTATGGGGTGATCAACTCCGATTCGGAGTTTGTGCACCTCTTTGGCGGCGACCTGGATGTGGACCGCTCGATCGTTGATCTGCAGGGCCCTGAGGCCAGAGCTGCCCAGACCGAGATGAAGGTGCGCTCCATGCGCCTCACACTTGAGGCGGCGATCATCAATGGCGACGACACCTTTGATCCGCGGGCCTTCAACGGACTGAGCAAGCGGTTGGCACCTGGGGACGAGCAAACAATCGACAACGGCGGCAGCACCCTCAACCTGCTGGCGCTTGAGGCATTGAGCGACAGCGTGATCGGCTACGGCGGCGACAAGGTGCTGATCGCCAGCAAGGCCGCCCGCCGCCAGATCAGCACCGCCTCCCGTCAGGCCGGCGGCGAGCTGTATGAGGTGATCGACGGCCGCCACTATTTCGAGGGGATAGAAATCCTGCTGGTTGAGGAGGACGCCGAGGGCCATGCCGTACTCGGTTACGACGAACCGGCGGGCACCACCTCGATCTACTGCTGCGTGCTCGGTGATGCGGCGGTCTGCGGTCTGCAGGGGCCGTTTGAGGGCAGGTATGGCATTGCGGTGCGTGATTTCGGGGAGGTGCATGACGCACCGGTGTTCCGCACGCGGGTGGATTGGTACGTGGGCTTTGCGGTGTGCAACCGCAAGGCCGCTGCACGGCTTTACAACGTGGCGCCGATGCCGCTGGTGCTGCCCTAAGCGCCAGCACTAACCCCGGAGGACTGCCCAGAACCACTCATTCATTCCCTATAGGAGCCCTAGCCATGACCACCCAAGCCACCCGGTTGCTCGATGCCCAGACGGTGCTCGTCGGCTGGATTAACCACTCGGCAACCGACTGCTACGAACACAGCCGCAGCAGCGGCGATGTCATCAACCTCGGCACCGATCTCGATGCCTCCTGCTCCTTTGTTCTGGTGGCCTCTCACCCCGGCCACAGCGACGCGGTAACCGTGACGCTGGAGCTAGCGCCGCTGCTGGCTGACGGCACCACCGGCAGCTGGATAACTGCCGCTGCCGTCGCTATCCCCGCCGCTGGCGGCAAAGTGGAGGCAAGCATCAGCGGTGCTGCCCTGCTGCTGAATCCAGCCGACAGCGAACTGGTTACTCCGCCCTGCCTGCGGCTGGCGCGCGCTGTGATCTCTCCGAGCACGCCGGTAGGGATGTGCGTGGCGCTGACCGCCAAACAGGGGCTTTGAGGTGAGTGCCATGGACACCGCAATGCCCCTGCAACTGCTGCAACCCCTCGATAGCAACAACCCCGCCTCTACGCCCGTTCATCTCTCGGGCCCGGAGCAGCGGCTGACCGTCACTCCGGATCCGGGTGTGGGCGATGAATCCCTGCTGCCGCCTAGTCAGCTGCTGATCGTTAAGGACGGCGAGAGCCGCTCGATCTGGCCGGTGCACCTGGCTGGCTGGCTGGCATTGGGCTGGCAGCTGCACACGGAGTCGCCAGAAGCAGCGCCAGAGCCAGAGCCACTCTCGGAACCAGAACCGGAGCCGCAGCCATCAACGGAGCTGGTGGATGCGCCTGATCTCGAACTGGAGCAACCGGAAGCGACAGAACCCGCCTCGGCACCGGATGAGACCACGCCCACCGACGAGCCGCTGGAGACCACCGCCGATGGTGGCGAGGCCCTGCTGGCTTCTGAGCCAACCGACTTCCAGGCGATGACCAAGGCCCAGATCGTCGAGTTTTGCTCCACCGTCTACGGCGTGGAGCTCGATAGCAGCCAGACCAAAGCCGAGCTGGTGGAGCAGGCCACAGCGCTGGAAGCCCAGGCCAGCGGCAGCAGTACAGCCACCAGCGAGGGCAGCAACGATGCAGCTGAACTCGCGGCCCTGGAGCTGGGTGATGCCCTGCGCTGATCCCAGCAGTCAGCGCTGCCCCAGTCAGCAGATTCCTGGCTGGGGGCTGGCAACAGCTCAGCAGTACTCCCCTGGCGCCGATGGCCTCTGCCAATCCAGCTGTGCTGGCCCAGCTGACAGCCCAGTGCCGCAGCAGCAGCCAGCCCCAGGGGGTGATCTTTCTTGGTCAGGCCCAGCTCCAGGACGGCGGCAGCCCTGAACTACCCCCAGCTGGGGGCGTCAGTTCGGTGCAAGCTCTGGCGCCGCTAGTGAGCGTGACCGCTGGCGACGGGGTGGTGGTGCTCACGCTGGACCTGCGCCTGCTCAGCCCTCTGCCGCCTTGATCACCCCTTATTTCAACCGCTTTCCCCTTCTGCACTGATCGCCATGGCCACCACCACCGAGAGCCCCACTGCCGGCCGTTCCCTGCCCCAACCCAGCGACCTGCTGCTGGTGCAGCGCGGTGCTAGCCCCTACAAAGCCACTGCCGAGCAGCTCAAGAGCTACATGCTCAGCCCCGCCACGGCGGCTGTAATTGGTGCGATCAAACCGGGCACCAACCTCTCAGTGGATGCCGACGGCACCCTCCATGCCGCCATCTCCGGTGCCCTCACCTACCGAGGTGCGATTGACCCCACCACCACAGCAGCCCCAGCTGGCGCTGCAGTCGGGGATGTCTATCTGGCCAGCAGCTCCGGCCTTGCCCTGGCGAGCTGGAGCGGCATCGCCGGTCAGGACATCGCCCAGGGGGATTTGCTGCTGTTTGACGGCAGCAGCTGGAGTGCCAACGCCGCCCTGGGCCCCGATGGCGCCGGCGTGATCCGCATCCAGGTGGCTACGCCACTGGCCATTGATGAAAGCGATCCAGCTCAACCCCTGCTCAGCATTAAGCCTGCCTCCACGTCCGCTGCCGGCGTGCTGCGCCTAGCGGCTGCCGAGGACCTCACCGCCGGTACCGAAGGCGCCGCCGTCGATGCCGCAGCCCTCAAGGAAGCCATGGCTACCGCCCAACCACTGGGCGACTACATGCCGCTGGACATCAGCAGCCTCCCTGCCCTACCCGCCTGAGCAGTCACGCTCTGCCGCCAAGCCCAAACCCGAAAGGGCCTGACCAGGGGGGGGCAGCCGCCCCCTTTGTTTTTTTGAGCTCCACTGCCACTTATCGCCGTGATCCAGCCCACCGACCTGCTTGTGCTCCAGCGTGCTGGCAGCACCTACCGCGTCAGCGCCGCTGAGCTACTGGCCCTGCTCAGCTCGCCGCAACCCTCCCGCACTGCTGGCCGGCTCTGGGACCTGATCACTACTGCTGCAGACAACGACTGGCGAGCGATCTGTTGGTCTCCCCAGCTGCGGCGGTTGGTGGCGGTCTCGATCGACGGCAGCCAGCGGGGGATGACCTCTGATGACGGCGTTCGCTGGATTAGTCGCCCCACACCAAGCGACAACAACACCTGGATTGGGGTGTGCTGGAGCGCTGAGCGCCAGCTGTTCGTTGCCGTCGCTTCCAGTGGCAGCAGCAACTTGGTAATGACTTCTGCCGATGGCTATGCCTGGACGGCACGGCGCGTGCCGGTGAATAACAACTGGGTGGCGATCTGCTGGAGTCCGCAGCGGTTGCTGTTTGTGGCGGTGGCCTTTGGCGGCAATGCCAACCGAGTGATGACTTCTGCCGACGGCAGTAACTGGACACAACGTGCCACGCCGGCCAGCGTGGCCTGGCGTGCGATCTGCTGGGCCGCAGAGCTGGGACTATTTGTGGCCGTTGCAACCAGTAGCAACGGCACCAACCAGGCGGCGATGACCTCTCCTGATGGGATTACTTGGACCCTGCGCAGCACCCCAGCAGATAACAGCTGGCGCAGCATCTGCTGGGCAGCTGAGCTTGGTTTGCTGGTGGCAGTGGGCCAGAGCGGCAGCGGCAACCGGGTGATGACCTCACCCGATGGAACCAACTGGACCCTGCGCAGTACCCCGGCCGATCTGGAGTGGCGGGCCATCTGCTGGGCGCCCGAGCTGCGCCTGCTGATTGCCTTAGCTGGCACCGGCACTGCTCAACAGGTGATGACCTCTGCTGATGGCAGCAGCTGGACCCTGCGCAACACTGCTGCTGAGCGCCTATGGAGCGGTATTTGCTGGGTGCCAGAGCTGGGGCGCCTAGTAGCAGTAGCCCAAAACGGCAGCGGCAGCAGGGTGATGACCAGCAGCTGAAAGGCACAGCGGACTAGCCCAGTGGCTTGAGCCAAGGGGCCTCAGCCCGCCCCCACCAGCTGCTGGCGCAGAGCCTCAAGCGCTTTCTTCTGGGCCCGCTGCACCGACATGGCGCTGATCTCCAGCTGTGAGGCCGCTTGCCGGAGCGAGAGGCCCTCAAGGATGGTGAGCCGCAGTGCCGTGGCTTGAGCTGCAGGCAGCTGATCTACCAGCTGCTCCAGCGCCAGATCATCAGAGGGGCCGGCTGCTTCTTGCTCTGGGCTGGCCAGCTGATCGAGCAGGCAAGGCTCGCTATCGCCGTGGCCATCAAGGCTGATGTGACCCAGGGGGCACTGACTCTGCTCATGCAGGCGGCGCGGGATGCGCACCAGCCGCACCCGATCGCGCAGGTGATGCTGCAGGGCACCTGAGATGCAGCGGCGCAGATAGGGCTCAGCAGGCTCACCTGCTTTGCAGCGCAGCACTGAACGGAGCAGGGCTTCTCTGGCTACCTGGATCAAATCCTCCCGCTCGACCAAAGGGAAGAAGCGGCGGGCTACAGCTGAGGCAACGGCATCTGCCAGCGACAGGTGCTCCAGCACCAGGGCATCACGGGCACGGAGAGCAGAGCGGGAAAGAGGGGCAGCCATCTGGGGACGGCAGAGAACCCCACCCCCAACGGCCAGCCGCAGTGATGTGACAAGGACGCCCCAACGGGCGCATGGCTAGATCCTTGACGCAGCGCGAGGACTGGACGAGGGATTTAGGTGGGTGTTTGACGGCTCGGAGGCGACCTATTCCCTTTTGCAGGTAGTGCTGGCTAAATGAAATGCGTGATAGCAATGCTTCGTCTGTTTCGCATCTACAAGAAGACTGCCCACAAAAGAGGCATTTTGCGAGATACGCGAGCAGGGATCCACATGAATGAGCTATCGTTAGATGCCTTAATTGCGCTCAGTCAATGGCGCCGCTAGCTTTGGCTTGAAAATCTACAAAGCCAAAAGCTTCGCATTCTATTTTGCATTGGGATCAAGAGCCGGACAGACGATCTTGCTTGGCCAAGAGCCCTGGATCGCAGAATACTTACTGCTCAATGCGCAGGCGATAGGCATAATCTGCAGCAGAGCAAGAACAGTAGAAAGAAGCGCTAGGGCATACGCGGACCTTTGAAGCGACGCTGAAGAATAAACATTCTTCAGCCCAATGGCATCTGTGACGCCGGACATTATTCCCTTTTGGTTATCATGAAGGCTGGCGGCTTCTGACTGTAGGCCGATCATCAGAGCTGCCAGCAGAGACTGTTGATTATTGTCGCCTGACTTAAGCGCGGCAAGGTCTTCGCAAAAATGACAGATAATGCTTTTTTTGGCCACAATGTCATGGCTAAATATCCGCATGAACTCCATTTGAGAGTGAAGGGCTGTCACCAGCTTCTCTCGCGAACGACTGAGCAACTTGCCCCTTCCGGTAAGCCTTAAGTCTCTGCCCCAGTTGTTCTCAAATGACTCTGCGCACCTATCAAGAAGTGAGAAGCTTGCACCAAAAAATGACAAAGGGATGGAGTAATCAGTATTGGATTTTCCCAGGGAGGACAAAGCGGCGCCGTCATCGTCAATCACATCAACATTCTCGCGCTCAAGAAGAGTAAAGTAAATACGCCATCCTGAATCCATGCACTGCTCGAGGTTAACGATGCTGTTGCTCTCTGCATATTGCAGATGACTATAGCCGTTGACTCCGTAATCTCTCAGCCAATCTCCATTCTCCTTGCTCCACTGATTCATGCACTTGGTGGAAGGTGATCCCGTGATAGAAGCCTTAAATGATGGCACAATCGATCTAGCGGTAGCATGCTTAACTCCTTTGGCCATTCTGCTAATCAACCATTGTTCGAGATTGCTTCCTACTTCGGAGAAGCTGGCATGCAGAGAATCCCGAACGGGATATTGTTCGTATTGAACGGAGGATTGGAATCGCTTACCAAAAACCAACTGTCGAATACTGAAAGATGGAATACCCTTTGTATTGGCGGAACTAATTGACGACTTGAGCAGAGCGCCGCCGCCTTCTCGAAAAAAACACTGAAAGCTGATGACCATGTAAGAGGGCGTCGCCCTACAGTAATGCAAAGAAATGCGCTCGATATCAGAAGGTAACTCAGGGCAAATTAACGTATCACCAAAGCTGGGCCATCTGGCGTCTGTGCAAATAAATCCTATTTGACCGGACGAAAGAGCGGGAGTGTGTCGAGAGAAAGACTTAATCTTCTCAATTAACTCCTTCGATTCTCGCCGAAATCCGAAGAGCTGGCTGATTATATTTGCTGCATGAACGGAGGCATCCATTGTGAATGCATATGCATACGTTATGGAGCTGATCTCCATGCTTGTACCCGCAGGCACTTCTTGTGTGGGCAGCCACATCCGCCCCTCAGCCGCTTCTAGATACTTGCAAAGCTGCTTAAGCTGGGCGATTCTTCCCCGTCTAACCGGTATCTTCCTTGACCACCTAACAATCGCAAGCTTAACTCTGAGAAGGCAGCGCTTGCTTAGGTGAGCAAACCGTGAACGAGTGATTCTCATTAGAAGTTTTTATTTGCCATGTCAGGACGCATGAATCAGATTGACAACTATACGTAGTTGGCAATCAACTACTCCTCCAATCCCTTAAACACCGCATCCTCTGGATCCTTATAGAACTCAATCGAGATCTTGGTCCAGAGGTCATCCGGTAGATCGTTGAGTGCCCTACGGGCCGAAACGGGCATCAGCAGCACTTTGGCCTGCTTCTCTACTGCCAGTTCGGCGATGGCGATGGCGTTGGGGATCATCTCTACCGAGCCACCCAGGTTTAGAGAGCCAATGACGATGGTGCCGCCTCGAGTGTTGCGATCAAGCAAGCCACCGACCAGGGCGATCATCACCGGTAGACCTAGGCCAGCGCCGCTGCGGTCGTTATCCATGGCGCGCAGCTGGATGGAATACTCATGGCCGCGCGGGTCGCGATCACCCACCAGGCTCTTCGCCCGCGAGTAGAGGTTCTGCTCGCCCACCTTGGTGCTCTCGCGGAAGGCAGGGGGCACGGGCTGGTTGAGGATCTTGACCCCACTGCCGGGACCTACGGCCACCTCGATTCGGTAGAGGCTGGGGCCGGTTTCGCCGGTGCCGGGGCTGATGGCCCACACCTGGCCAGGCGGCAGCGGATCGCCGTCAATGGCGTCGTCGCTGTGGAGCTCGGGGGTGGCCACGAACTTCTCAACCCCATCGAGGCCGAGGGTGTAGCTGAAGTGGGTGTTGCGGAACTCGCTCTTGAGGCAGCGCTTCTGCTGTTCCTTCACCCGGCGGCGTGATTCCAGCGCCAGGCGCACGATCCATTCGAGATCCTCGTCCGGGATTTCCATCTCGGGATCGGGGAACAGCAGCTTGATCAGGGCGCTCACCGTCTTGTTGACACCCTCGATGTCGCGGCCGCTGAGGGCGCCACCGAGGTGGATGCGGTTCTGCATCGCCGCCAAGCGGCTGCCATCGCGCAGGCTGCTCCAGCACTCGCTGAGGAAGTCACTCACCAAACCGAAGTGGCCGCTGAGGTGTTCGTTGGGGTTGAGCTTTGGGAAATCCCAGCCCGGCGCGTAGGCGTGGATGCGGTCCTGGAAGGCCGTGTCGTCGCGCATCTCACGCGGCAGGGGGCTGAGCAGGTGGCCGATGCGTTGCTGCTGCTCCACATCGACGTCGAAGTTGCCCACCATCACGATCCCGCCCTCAGCGCGGATGCTCTCCTTGCCGCGGCTGAATTCGCCCGAGGCCATGTAGCCCTTGAGGATGTTGACGCCGTCCTTCTGATCGAAGGAGACGCCGGCCACCTCGTCAAAACAGACCACGTCGTACTGGCAGACCAGGCCGCGTTGGCCGTTGCCGTTGTTGACGAACATCTTGGCGACGGTGGCCTTACCGCCTGAGATCAAGTGGGAATAAGGGGAGATCTGCTGGAACAGGTGGCTCTTACCCGTGCCGCGTGGGCCCAGCTCGACCAGGTTGAAGTTGCGCTCCACGAAGGGAGCCATGCGCAGCAGCACCACCATCTTGGCCCGCTCATCGAGGGCGGTTGGCTCAATGCCGATCGAGCGGATCAGGAAGTCGCGCCACTCATCTGTAGTGAAAGCAGCTCGGCCCTTGGCCAGTATCCCCAGCACGTTGGGGTTGGACATCTGGATCGGCCGCAGTCCGGCGATGCGGAACGGCCGGCCGTTGCGCTCCTGGGCGATCACCGGGTCGTATTCGAGCGTCACCTCGGCGTAGAAACCATCGGTGAGCATGCGCTCGTTGGCACGCACTAGCTCGTCATCGATCTGGGCGTCCTTGATGGCCAGGCTGGGCACCTCTGCTGCGTAGGAATCGCTGCGGGTGTCGAGCCGAGCCCGCACGATGTCGATGATCTTGACGCTGCCTTGATCACGGGAGCGGGCCTTGAACAGCTCCTCTTCTCCAGTGCGCACGGTGCGGCCCTGGAGCTGCTTCTCGACGATCTGCAGGCCTTCTTCTATCTCTGCTGGATCGGTGCTGGCGCAGTAGCGGCCCAGGAGGAACTCCACCACGTAGGTGGGTACCGGGTACTGGCGGGAGTATTTGCGCACCAGGTCCTTGCGGACCAGGAAGCCATCGAAGGCCTTAGCCCCGAGCTGGTCGAGATGGTCCATCTCGCTGGTGGATGCGATGTCGGCGCTGCTCATGCTCCGCCTCCCACTACGGTGCGGCGTTGGGCGATCACCCGGCCATCAGGGCTCAACAGCACTGCCACCACCACTGCACCTTCCAGCTCGTCATCTTCCACCAGCAGGCGGGCTCCGCCATCGTCGATCGGCTTGGCCGTGGTGGCCACTGACGGGCCTCCAGCGGCTTCTCGGCGCAGGTCGGCTGACATGCCGGCCGTGCCGCCGCTCACCTCCAGGTTGCAGCGCAGGCCCTTCCAGCTGATCTCGGTAATGGCCACAGTAGGCGCGTTGCCTGCTCCGCCGGAGACCACCAACACGGGGGTGAGGCACTCCTGGAGGCTGATGCCGCCGTGGGCATAGGAGTAGCTGCCCCCTGTGTTGAAGCAGGCAGCGCCGCTCGGGGTGGCGAACTGCTCGCTGGGATTCCAGCTCCAGGCGGCAGTGGGCACAGGCACCTGGGATTCACCCTTGATGGCAGCGCAACGGGCCCACTTACTGGCAGTGAGGTGCTTGGGCAATTCAGCGGTGGGTAGGCCATCGGGGCAGAACAGCCAGCCGTGGTCGGTCACGACCTTCACTGAGCACCAACCGGCTTCCAGCAGTTTTTGGATGCGTAGGGCCAGCCGTTCGATCTCCGGCTGAATCTGTCTAGGGAGGTCGTTTTGGAGTTGGTGCCCGCGGTGATCGAGGTCACCGATCTCCAGCCACCCGCGCGCCTCGGGGCCAGAAGGAATGTTCAGCTCGTCGTCGCCGAGAACCGTGTAGCCCTGGGCGGTGAGGGCCTTGCGCAATTCGGCGGCACTGGTGGGCTTGCCCGAGCGGAAGGTTGGAGCGAAGTCTTCCGGTAGGGCCTGGCCTTGGATATCGCTGATCAAGGGCGTGATCGCGGGCTTGGCCGTGGCGGTGACGGTGGGCTGACCTGCCCAGCGGGTAGTGAGGCTGCCGGTGATGCCCATCACCTCCAACGACTTCTGCAGCTGGCGGGCAACGTCGTAGCGGAGGCCATCAGCAAAAAACAACACCTCGCCGGGTGCGGCGGTGATGGCT
>NZ_JAGQBY010000098.1:0-11875 GCF_024345875.1 Synechococcus sp. EJ6-Ellesmere | reverse complement strand
CGACCCTGGCTTTGAACTCGGGGCTGTGGGTGCGGCGTTTGCTCATCGGTGGGAGCCCCTTTCAGGGGCGGTACCCCGCCTCAGAGGTTAACGATGGGGGCTGTCCAGAAAAACCAGTCCACCTCAGTTCGCTTCCGGTCCAGCCGGCTTAGGACGTAGTAACTGGCGAACGCAATCAGGATCATGACAAGCATGAAGGCTGGATAGGACACCCTCCAGTTCCTGGGGCCCGTGATCATCGACCATTCGGACATCCCCCCGATGCCGGCAAGCAGCGTCAACGGCATAAAGATCGTGGTGATCAATGTCAACCGTCTGACGGTAATATTTGTTTCATTGGCCGCTTTAGCCATTTCATTATTTAACATTGAAAGATACATTTCCATCAAACTGGTAACGATATCTCGATAGGACTCAGTCAGCTCGAAAAATCTGACCAGGTGATCAAAGATGTCGCGATAATGATAGATTGACTGCTCTGCAATGAAGGGACAATCCCTGCGGCATATCCTCCCGAGGATCTCACGTTCGTGAAAGAGGCTCTTGCGTAGCCTTAGCAGATACCGCCTGAACCGAATCAATTCGGCCGACTTGAAGCTCGCGGGGTCCGAGATCAGAGCCCCTTCCACATCGTCCAATTCGTCCTCGAGCGCCTCGATGGCAACAAACTTCTGATCCACAACATGATTCAGAATCAGGTGCATGACCCGTGAAGGCCCCTGCTGCTCCAGTGTTCCCTCAAAGCTCTTCTCGACCAGACGTTGAATTCCCGCCAGAAAGGGCCGCCGGCCGGCGCTGAAGTGACTGATGCTGACCAGGAACTTCTCACCGATGAACAAATTGATTTCACCCACCTCCAAAGCACCATTGCCATACTCGAACGTGTTAAAGAGAATGAATGTATTATTCGGAAAGTCTTCGATCTTGGGAATCTGGTTTTCATCAAAGCAATCCTCGATCGAAAGCTGATGCAGACCGAGCAGCCCCACCAGCTGCTCAAGCTCCTCCCTGGTGGCCTCGTTGTAGTGCAACCAGGCAAAACCACTCTCTTCCGCAGCCGCCACAGCAGCCTCGGCCGTCCCCACGCGCTTCGGAGGGCCGCTGCAGCCGAACTGGTAAAAGCTGGAGTCAGACACGTCGTTCTGATCGGGTCCCAGGCAACAGCGTAGGGAGGAAATAGCGTGAGCTGGACATTGACTGGTGACGTACTTCCGTCATGACCAGGATGGGCCTCTGAACCCTGCAATCTCCGATCAGAATCGCGCTGAAAAAGACATCACAACCAAGCGGAGATCGCCATCCAACCAGGTTTGCAGGTTCAGTTGCCCTGAAGGCTGGTGAAGGAATCAGGGCCCTCGCCGCAGGAGCGCCGCTCAGGCCGCCAGGAAGCCGAAGTGACGCGAGAGGAAGCCGCGCAGGCCGCTCTGGGCCTCGAGGTCGAGTTCGGCGGACCATTCCGCCTCGGCGATGTCGGCCTCACCCAGGCCCAGACCGTCCACCAGGCGCCGGTAGGCCACCTTCTCCAGGGGGTTGATGCTCGACTCGTCGCCGGGCCGCCGGCCGACACGGATCATCATGTAGCCCAGCTTCAGGGCCAGCTGCCGGTCTTCCTCGGATCGGAGCCGGGGAATCAGCGTGTCGAGGGCCTCAGGCTGCAGGGACTGCTCGGCCAGCACCTCAGCTGCCTCGGCGGGCAGCGGCACTCCACCATCCGTCACGATGTAACGCTCCACCAGGCCTTCCAGCAGCTCCCGCTCCTCCGCGGAGAACTCGCCATCCGACCAGGCCACACAGCAGAGGATGCGCAGCAGGTCGAGGTTGCCGGCGGGCGGGGTGTCGGTGCTGGGCGCCATGAAGGGGATCCGGTAGGCATCCCAACAGCCATTGTGACGGCTTGGTCCGGCAGCCCACCAACCGAGGGCAAGCGCCCTGACAGATTCCATGCACGTGGCTACAGCGGAAGCAGAGGGGTCAACCCCGCCACGACGGAATGGAGAGCAGGCATCACAGCGATCCCTATCAACAGCGCCACAAGCCGTCCCAGCCCAGCACCTGTCCGGATTGCCAGGCCACCTTTCACCAGGGGCGCTGGACCTGCCTGTGCACGGATCAGGGATGGGGTTCCCGCAGGCGAGCTGCGGCTCCCGGGCCGTTTCCTGACCCAGCATGCACTGGGTGAGGCCCTGGTGAATGCCTTCGGCGGAACGCTGGAGGCACCCTTCGCGGACGCCGGATCGCAGGCGCCATAGTGCCCGCACGCCCTGGCAGGACAGTGAAGGCCGTGCCGAGCCTGGAGTCCCTGACCCGCCGCGAGCGGGTCGCTGAAGTGATGGATCAGCCGGGGATCGACCCCGGCGAGCACGCCCTGGCCCTGGCGGGGCTACGGCGCATCAATGCCGTGAGCCGCTGCTCCGCCAGCCTGTTCACCCCGATCCGTGAGCTGGCGGCACGCCATCAGGGCACTCCCCTGCGGGTGCTGGATCTGGCCTGCGGCGGCGGTGACACCGCCATCGACCTGGCCCTGATGGCCCGGCGCAGTGCCATCCCGCTGATCCTCGAGGGCTGCGACATCAGCCCCAGCGCTGTGGCGATCGCCCGCGCCAATGCCGAGCGCCGCGGCGCCGAGGCGCGCTTCTTCAGGGCCGACGCCCTCGCCGATCCGCTGCCGTCTGGTCCGGACGGGGCCGCCCCCGGTGGCTACGACGTGGTGCTCACCTCCCTGTTCCTTCACCACCTCGACGACCACGACGCCGAGATGCTGCTGGCCCTGATGGGCCAGCGGGCCCGTCAACTGGTGCTCGTGAACGACCTGATCCGCAGTCCCCTGGGCTACGGGCTGGCCTGGGCCGGCACCCGGCTGCTCAGCCGCTCCTGGATCGTGCACACCGATGGACCGCGCTCGGTGCAGGGGGCCTTCCAGCTTGCTGAGGTGGCCGCCATGGCGGAGCGGGCCGGGCTGCAGGGCGCCACGCTGCAACGCTGCTGGCCGGAGCGTTACCTGCTGAGCTGGTCCCGTGGTTGAGACCCTGCCCGGCCAGTCCTGGGATGTGGTGGTGATCGGAGCCGGTCCGGCCGGTGCCCTGGCCAGCCTCGATCTGGCACGCCGGGGCCTGCGGGTGCTGCTGGTGGAGAAGCGCCGCTTCCCGCGCTGGAAGGTGTGCGGCGCCTGCTTCAACGGCCAGGCCCAGGCGGCGCTCGCCTCCGTGGACCAGGGCCATCTGCTCGAAAGCCTGGGAGGGCTGCCGTTGCGGCGGCTGCGGCTGGGCCTGGGCGGCCGGCAGACGTGCTGTGCCCTGCACCCGGGGTGGGCCGTCTCCCGCAGCCGCTTCGATCAGGCCCTGGTGGAGGCCGCCGTCAGCGCCGGAGCTGTGTTCCGCCCCGAAACCACAGCCCAGCTGGGTCCGGCCAGCGCCCAAACCCGCAGCGTCAGCCTGCGCCAGGGGCGGCAACAGCAGCAGGTGCAGGCGGCCGTGGTGCTGGCGGCGGCGGGACTGGCCCACCGCTGCCTCGAGAACGAGCCTGGCGCCCACACCCGCATCCAGCCCCGCTCGCGGCTGGGGGCCGGTTGCGTGCTGGCGGGTGCGGACCACCACTGGGAGGAGGGCAGCATCCACATGGCCGTGGGCCGCCAGGGCTACGTGGGTCTGGTGCGGGTGGACGGCGGCAGCCTCAATGTGGCCGCCGCCTTCGATCGCACGTTCCTGCAGGAGACCGGCAGCGCTGCTGCTGCCGCCGGGCGGGTGCTGGCGGAGGCCGGCTTCCCGGCCCTGCCCCAGCTGGATGAGGCCGACTGGCAGAGCACTCCAGCCCTCAGCCGCCGCAGCACCCCCCTGGCCGGCCATCGCTTCCTGGTGCTCGGGGATGCCGCCGGCTACGTGGAGCCTTTCACCGGAGAAGGCATGGGTTGGGCCCTCGCCGCCGCCGCCGCCGTCACGCCGCTGGTGCTGGAGGGGGCCGGGTCGTGGGAGCCGGCGCTCGAGCGCCGCTGGATCCAAACCCACCGGCAACGGATCGGCCGCCGTCAGCTGGTCTGCCGCAGCCTGGCCCTGGCGCTGCGCCATCCGAGCAGCACCCGTGGCCTGTTCTGGGCAGCCTCGCGCCTGCCCTCCCTGCCGCAACGGCTGATGCCATGCCCATGACGATCCTCGGCATCGGCACCGCGGTTCCCCGCTACCGGATCAGCCAGGGTGAATCCGCGGCCATGGCCGGGCGCATCTGCGCCTCCACGCCAGAGCGGGCAGCCCTGCTGGCGCGCATCCAGCGGCGCTCCGGGGTGAACGTGCGCCACAGCGTCCTGCTGGAATCGGTCGAGCATGAGGATGGCATCGGAGGCCGCCTGCCGTTCTATGGCGACAGCAGCCCATCCACGGGCGAGCGGATCAGACGTTTCGAGGTCCATGCCGAACCCTTGGCGCTGGAAGTGGCCCGCCTCGCCTTGGCGGATGCCGGGCTCGGCCCGGAGCGGATCACCCACCTGGTCACGGTGAGCTGTACGGGGTTCCAGGCGCCGGGCTTCGATCTCGCCCTGATGGCTCGGCTGCCCCTCAATCCCGATGTGGAGCGCACCCATGTGGGCTTCATGGGCTGCCACGGCGCGCTCAACGGCCTGCGGGTGGCACGGGCCTTCGTGGAGGCCGATCCGGCCGCCTGCGTGCTGCTCTGCGCCGTGGAGCTGTGCAGCCTGCACATGCACTACGGCTGGGATCCGGAGAAGGTGGTGGCCAACTCCCTCTTCGCCGACGGCGCCGGCGCCCTGGTGGCCACGGGCACTGCCGAAGCCAGCTGCCCAGCCGCCGATGCCCCCCCGCTGCAGGTGCTGGGCTCCGGCTCCACGCTCATCCCCGGAACCGCCAATCTGATGTCGTGGACCATCGCCGACCACGGCTTCGAGATGACGCTCTCGTCCAAGGTGCCAGGCATCATCGCCGCCAACCTGCGTCCCTGGCTGGAGCGCTGGCTGAGCGCCCGGGGCGAAAGCATTTCCTCGATCGGATCCTGGGCCCTGCACCCCGGCGGTCCACGCATCCTCGCGGCCGTTGCGGCCGCGGCGGAGCTGCACCCCAGCCAGGTCGAGCCCTCGGCGACCGTGCTGCTCCGGTTCGGCAACATGTCATCGGCCACGATCCTGTTCATCCTCGAGAGCCTGCGCAGCACGGCAGCTCCACGCCCCTGGGTGGCCCTGGCCTTCGGCCCAGGCCTCACCGTGGAGGCGAGCCTGCTGGGCTGAGGCTCAGGGCCTGCGGAACCGCCGCAGCTCCCAGGCCGTGAGCCGCTGCCGGGTGTCGTACGTCAGGCTCACCTGCTGGAAGTGGTCGGCATCGAGGCGGCAGCCCACCTGCAACACAAAGGCCCCCTCCGGCAGCTGCTCCGGCAGGGAACAGAGCAGGCCGTCGGCGAAGCCGGCGGTGAGGTCGTTGCCGCTGAACTGGCTACTTCGGAAGGGCTCGCACGGCTGCGGCTCCGGATCCGCGGCGGGCCAGTGGTGGGGTTCCAGGCGCTCCAGCTCACCGGGCCAACCCTCCTGCTGCGCCAGCAGGGCCCGCCAGTCGCTGGCCGCAGGGCGGGGTGGGTCGAGCTCGGGGGCCAGGCTGCAGCGGAAGGGAACCACCCCCAGGCTCTGCAGCCGCCAGCCAGGGGACTCGCCCGGAGCTGCTGCCAGCGGTGCGTAGAGCAGCACCAGCATCGAGCGGGAGCGGCCCCGGAACAGGTTCAGCTCATGGCCGAATCGGGGCTGCTGCCCGTCCACCGCCAGGCTCGACTGGCCGGCGGCGCCGCGGAATTGCCAGCACTGTCCGCCGCCGTTGTAAGTGGAGCGCGAGAGGGGCAGCTGGCGGCGGCCGTCCGGAGCGAAGCGCAGGCCGCTGCCGTCCCACAGACCCGTGTCGGGGTCAGAAAAGCTGATGGCGTAGCAGGTGCCCTCGATCACCGTGCTGGGGCTGGTGAGATCCAGCACACCGGCGGCGCTGCGCTCATACCAGCGGCTCGTGCCACACCAGCGGCCCGCGAAGTTGAGCCTGTTGAGCTCCCACTGGCGGTCGTGGCCGGTCATGGCAACAGGGGCGGTGGTGGTGCGGTCAGTGTGGTGGCTTCACTGTGATCGCGGCGCCCTAGCTTTTCGTCAGCCAGCACAGTCTCGATGCGGATCACGATCGTTGGCTGCGGCTATGTGGGCTCTGCCCTGGCGAGCCACTGGCATCAGCAGTCCAGGCACTGGCTGCGGGTCACCACCACGCGCGAGGAGCGCCTGGGGGAGCTGGCCGCTCTGGCCGATGCGGTGCAGCTGCTGGATGCCGCCGACCCCGATCAGCTCCACCAGGCCCTGGAGAACACCGAGGCGGCCGTGTTCTGCCTTGCACCCGGCGGCAACCGCCAGGTGGATGCCGACGGCTATGAGGCCACCTACCTGCGCACGATGGAGGCCGTGGCGGCCGTGGTGCCCCAGCTCCCCGAGCTCCAGCAGCTCGTGTACACCAGCAGCTGCTCGGTCTATGGCGAGGCCAAGGGCCTGGTGGAGGAAGACACACCCCCCCAGCCCCGGGAGCCTCACGCTCAGATCCTGCGAGACGCCGAGGATCTGCTGCTCAACTGCCGCAGCCCCCACCGCCGCGTCGCGATTGCGCGGCTGGGAGCGATCTATGGCCCCGGGCGCGAGCTGGAACCCCGCTTCCGCTCCCTCGCGGGCAGCCGCCGCGAAGGGGATGGGTCGTCCTTGATCAGCTGGATCCACCGCGACGATGTGGTGACGGCCCTGGCCTGGGCGGTGGAGCAGGGCTTCGATGGACTCATCAACCTGGTGGACGACGAACCCATCAGCGTGCGCGAGCTGATCGACCGCAGCTGCCGTGCCGCCGGCCTCGAGCCGGTGATCTGGGACGGCGACAACGGCACCTCGGCCAACCCAGCCGCCGAACGGCGAATCTCGAACCGCCGCCTGCGGGAGCTGGGCCTGAGCCTGCAGCACCCCCGCCTGCCGATCCTCGCGGCCACGCCCGGTCCCGGGGCTGAGCAGAAGCCTGCGGCCTAGTCTTGCCGCGCCCATCCGCCGCGCCAGCGATGCGTTCCGTGCCGCTCCACCTCAAGCCCGGCAGCGACCTGCGCCAGGCGCTCGAGCAGTTGGCCGTGGAGCAGAACGCCTCCGGTTTCGTGCTCGGTGTGGTGGGCAACCTGGCCCAGGCCGCCTTCCAGTGCCCCGGCAAGATCTCCCCCACCGTGCTGCGCGGTGAGCTGGAGATCATCACCCTGCAGGGCACCCTCTCCCCCGAGGGCGTGCACCTGCACCTGAGCCTCTCCGATGGGGACTGCCGGGTCTGGGGCGGGCACCTCGAGCCTGGCTCGCGGGTGCTCAAGGGCGCCGACCTGCTGGTGGGCCTGCTGGACACTGTGGCGCAGACACGGGAGCAGGCCTCCAGGCCGGCGACTGCCGCAGGCCAGACCAAGGCCGCAGGCGCCGCGCCTGCCGTCAGTGAGCCCAACGAGCCGCGGGTGACGATTGCCGTGCGCTCCGGTTGCCCGTTCTCCAGGCGTGCTCTGCGCATGCTGCGCACCCTCGGCATTCCCCTCCGCCTGATCGAACCCAGCGCCGAGGGTCCCGTGCCCCAGGTGTTCGTCGATGGGGAGCTGATCGGCGGCTACACAGAGCTGGCCGAGAGCCACGGCAGGGGCGAGCTCGAGGTCCTGCGCCAGGGATGAGCGTGCCGCCAGCCGCCACGCTTCAGCTCAGCACTCTGGCCGGCTGCGGTCTGGCCATCGCCGGCTACCCCCGCTTCCGCTACGACGCCCGCGGCGGTGGCGGCAGCGCCCAGCTGGGGCAACCGTCCGGGGACGGGAGGCGGCCGCTGAGGTTCCAGCCGGACGAGCTGCGCATTCCGCCGCTCGACTGGCGCAGCACCCGCGTGCTGGGGTTGCCCCTGCCGCCGGGGCTGAGCATCAGCATCGAACCGGAGCAGCTGGAGGGCGTTCTCGATCCCGCCACCGGCTCCCTGGCCCTGACGTTCAGGGCGCGCTTTCTCTTTCGTGTGGGCTCGCTCTACTGCGCACCTCCCCTGTTGGTGGCCACGGAGCTGGTCACAGGCGAGGTGACAAGCCGGCGGCATCACCTGAGCGGCGAGCGACCCGATGGGGATGGAGCCGCCCTGCTGGTGGGGGTGGCCTCGATTCAGCCCAGTGGCGAGCCCTGGCTCGACCGTTTCCTGGGGCTGCCCGATGAGGCCCTGGCGCTGCTGCGCTGCCGCTTCACTCCAGAGCCCGGGGCCGGGTTCCCGTGGGAACCACCTGCAGGCCGATCGGCGCCAGGGCAATCAGCGCCAGCTTGACGTGCTGAATCCCGAAGGGGATGCCGATGATCGTCACGAAGCAGGCCAGGGCCGAGCTGAGGTGGCCGATCGCCAGCCACCAGCCCGCCAGCAGGAACCAGATCACGTTGCCCACCAGCCCCAGGGGGCCGGTGCCGAAATCATTGCGGCCGGTGAGCTCGCGGCGGCTGATCGCCTCCTGCCCGAACGGCCAGAAAGAGAAGTTGCCGATCACGAAACAGGCCCGCGCCCAGGGCAGACCCACGATCGTGATGGCGGCCACCAGGCCGGCCAGCCACCAGCCCAGGCCCATCACGAAGCCCCCGAGCACGAACCAGAGGACGTTAAGAACGAAGCGAAGCATCTCTCCAGATTGGCGTTGATCCGAAACTTGGAGGGTCGGCCCTTTCCGGTCGGCCCGGGCTCACCTAGGCGACGGACACGAAGCTGAATTTATTACCAGCTTCGCAGCCCATCGCCTAGAGTCTGTAAACCTCCTTAACAAAAGGGACCAATCACATATGTTCACGCTCGAGAAAGCCACCCAGATCTTCCCCGACACGCTGTCGGCGGACGTCGTTCCTGCCATCACCGCGCGCTACAAGCTGCTCAGCGCCGAAGACCAGCTTGCACTGATCTGGTACGCCTACCTCGAGATGGGCAAGACCATCACCATCGCCGCCCCCGGCGCCGCCCGCATGCAGTTCGCTGAAGGCGTGCTCAGCCAGATCAAGGGCATGAGCTTTGCCCAGCAGAGCCAGGTCATGTGCGACCTGGCCAACAGCACCGACACCTCCATCGGCCGCACGTATTCCGGTTGGTCGGTGAACATCAAGCTCGGCTTCTGGTATCAGCTCGGCGAGTGGATGGCCGCCGGCATCGTGGCTCCGATTCCCCAGGGCTACCAGCTCTCCGCCAACGCCGCCTCCGTGCTCAGCTCCCTCAAGAGCGTCGAGCAGGGCCAGCAGATCACTCTGCTGCGCAACTTCGTCGTCGACATGGGCTACGACCCCGCCAAGGGCGAGGCCCAGCGCGTCAGCGAGCCTGTGGTGGCTCCCACCCCTGAGTCCCAGCGTCAGAAGGTGTCGATCGCCGGAATCGACAACGCCACGGTGAGCGCCTACATGGATCAGCTCAATGCCAACGATTTCGACAACCTGATTGAGCTGTTCCTTCCGGACGGGGCGCTGCAGCCTCCCTTCCAGAAGCCGATCGTGGGCAAGGACGCCATCCTGCGCTTCTTCCGCGAAGACTGCCAGAACCTGAAGCTTCTGCCCGAATCCGGCATTGCCGAACCCGCCGACGGCGAATTCACCCAGATCAAGGTCACCGGCAAGGTCCAGACACCTTGGTTCGGAGCCGGTGTGGGCATGAACGTGGCCTGGCGCTTCCTGCTCAATCCCGACGGCAAGATCTACTTCGTGGCGATCGATCTGCTGGCCTCCCCCGCCGAGCTGCTCAAGTTCGCCCGTTGAGCCTCGCCACGGCCACGCCCCCTGCCACCGGCAAGGGACTGCTGCTGGCCACCGGCATCCTGCTGGCCTGGATCTTCAGCCTGGTGCTTCTGCTCCCGGCCGATCCAGGCCATCTGCCCCTGCCGCTGCTGCTGCTTGCCGTTGGCCTCCGCTCGGTGCTGCACACCGGCCTGTTCATCGTCGGCCACGACGCCATGCACGGCCTGCTTCTGCCAGGCCAACCCCGGCTCAACCACCAGCTGGGGCAGTTAGCTCTCGGGCTCTACGCCGGCCTCCCCTACGGCGCCTGCCGCGCCAACCACCTGCGCCACCATCAGGCCCCGGGAACCACCCGCGATCCCGACCACCAGCCCCCCCAGGGCGGCGGGGTGCTGCGCTGGTACTTCCACTTCATGGCCAGCTATCTCTCCGCCGGCCAGATGCTGCGCCTGCTCAGCGGCTGGGCCCTGCTCACCCTGGTGGCCGCAACCTCCGGCGTCATGGCCCCGCTGTCGGTGCTGCTGATCTGCACCCTTCCCCTGCTGATCAGTTCCCTGCAGTTGTTCGTCTTCGGGACGTACCTGCCCCACCGCCAGACAGAAGGCGACAGCCCTCGCCACCAGGCCCGCAGCCTGGAGCTGCCGGTATGGCTCTCCCTGCTGGCCTGTTTCCACTTCGGCTATCACTGGGAACACCACGAGTTCCCCACCAGGACCTGGTTCCAGCTGCCGGGGATGCGCCGGTTCCGCCCGTCCCGGCAAGGGCAATCCGTGCGGCTCGCGCCTCTGGCCCAGCCGCGATAAAGTCTTGTATCAAGGAAGACATCATGGTTGAATCGGCACTGATCACCTGGAGTGACGACGAGCAGGCCATCGCTGAAGAGGCCTTCAGTTGCGCTTACGCCCGTGCCGTCCAGACAGTGATCAGCACCGTGCGCCGCGAGGCCGATTCAATTAACAATGCCCAGTCCCTCTGGCGCTTGCACGATTATCTCAGCACCCAGCGCCACGTGATGGAAGGGCGCTTCGATTTCCGCCTTGAGGGCATTCTCTTCGTGTTCGCCAGCCTGGTGAAGGAAAACCTGCTGGACCTGCGGGAACTCGACGGCCTCGACGCCGACAAGCTCGCCAAGATCAAGGCGATGTCGCGCTTCTAGGGCCAGGCGGCCCATCGGCCAGACTGACCCCATACCTCACGAGGCATCCGCCCCCATGGTCGTCAGCGGGTCTGCAGCCTCCCCAGCGGGTGCCAGAGCGGCGGCCACCAGCTCCTTCCCCCTGGCGGCCATCACCGGCCACGGCACCCTCAAGCTGGCCCTGCTGCTGGCGGCGGTGGATCCGGGTCTGGGCGGGGTGGTGATCGCCGGCGGGCGCGGCACCGGCAAGTCGGTGCTGGCCCGGGGTCTGCATGCCCTGCTGCCGCCGATCGACGTGCTGGCGCTCGGTGAGGCCTGCCGCCGCCTCAACGTCGACCCCCAGCGGCCTGACGACTGGGACGCCACGATCCACGGCCGCATCACCCAGCTGGGCGGTGATCCCAGCGGATCCGACCCCACGGCGCTGCTGCCCACCACGGTGATCCCGGCCCCGTTCATCCAGGTGCCCCTCGGCGTCACCGAAGACCGACTGGTGGGCTCGGTGGATGTGGCCGCCTCCCTGGCTGCGGGGGCCCCGGTGTTCCAGCCAGGTTTGCTGGCGGAAGCCCACCGGGGCGTGCTCTACGTCGATGAGCTCAACCTGCTCGATGACAACATCACCAACCTGCTGCTGGCGGCGGTGGGCAGCGGCGAGAACCGGATCGAGCGCGAGGGGCTCAGCCTCTCCCATCCCTGCCGCACCCTGCTGATCGCCACTTACAACCCCGAGGAGGGGGCGGTGCGCGACCACCTGCTCGATCGCTTCGCCATAGCCCTCTCGGCCAACCAGCTGCTGGCGATCGAGCAGCGGGTGGCGATCACCAGCTCCGCCCTTGATCACGGCAGCTCCAGCGAAGCCTTCCGCGCCCGCTGGCAGGAGGAGACCGATGCCCTGGCCACCCAGTTGCTGCTGGCCCGCCAGTGGCTGCCCGATGTGTCGATCGCCCGCGAGCAGATCGCTTACCTGGTCAACGAGGCCCTGCGCGGCGGCGTGG
>NZ_JAGQBY010000097.1:0-11911 GCF_024345875.1 Synechococcus sp. EJ6-Ellesmere | reverse complement strand
AGGCGCTCCAGCAGCAGCTGCTCATCGGCGTCCAGCCACACCACCAGCCCCTGCCGCATCTGGCCCCAGTTGCAGGGACGGCTGACCACGCCACCGCCGGTGGCCACCACCAGGGAATGCCAGCAGGCGATCCGGTTGAGCACGGCCGACTCCAGTTCGCGGAAGCCCGCCTCCCCCCGCTGCTCGAACAGCTCGGGGATCGAGCAGCCAGCGTGCTGCTCCAGAACGCTGTCGGCATCGATGAAGCGATAGCCGAGGGCTTGTGCCAGCGGGCGTCCCACACTGCTCTTGCCGGCCCCCATCATCCCCACCAGATAGATGTTCAGGCCCTCCAGGCTCCCCGGCAACCCAGGGGTGACGCTGGCGGGGGAGGGCGATTCAATGGCCATGGGGGCTGGGCGGCGAGGGGGTGGACCCGGCGTTGCCAGGGGCGGAATCCCTAGGATGGCCGAGCAGGACGCCACTGAGCCGATGGCCACCGGGACCATGGCGATGCCAGCCACCCCCAGCGCTGGCGTTTCCGCCGGCCCGCTTCGCCATGGCCGCGGCCGTGGCTGCGCGATCACCCGCCGGGCCCTGTTCAGCGCCAGCCACCTCTACAGGCTGCCGGAGCTGAGCGATGCGGAGAACGCCAGCCGCTTCGGCCGTTGCAGCCTCGCCCCGGGTCATGGCCACAACTACGAGCTGATCGTGGCGATGGCCGGCCCGCTCAATGGCGATGGCATGGTGCTCAACCTCTCCGATGTGAAGCACGCGATTCGCAGAGAGGTCACCGATCCCCTCGATTTCCGTTTTCTCAACGACTGCTGGCCGGAATTCGATCTCAGCCGGCCCGAGGGCCGGCTGCCCACCACCGAGGCCCTGACCCAGGCGATCTGGACCCGCCTGGCTCCGCACCTGCCGCTCGTCGGTCTCCGCCTTTACGAGCAACCCACCCTCTGGGCCGATGTCATCGGCAACCCCATGGAAGCCTTCCTTTCGATCCGCACCCACTTTTCCGCCGCCCACCGCCTGGCCCGCGAGGAGCTTTCCCTGGGCGAGAACGAAGCGATCTACGGCAAGTGCGCCCGCCCCCATGGCCATGGCCACAACTACCTGCTCGATGTCACCGTGCGCGGCGCGATCGATCCCCGCAGCGGCATGGTCTGCGACCTCGGGGAGCTGCAGAACCTGGTGAACGAGCTGGTGGTGGAGCCCTTCGATCACACCTTCCTCAACAAGGACGTGGCCCATTTCGCCACCTGTGTGCCCACCGCTGAGAACATCGCCCTGCACATCGCTGATCTGCTCAGCGCCCCGATCGCCGCCACCGGCGCCGCCCTGCACAAGGTGCGTCTGCAGGAGAGCCCCAACAACGCCGCCGAGGTGTTCGCCGAAACGCCCCTCCTCGAGACCCGCCCCGCTGTGCTGGAGGCCCTCGCCGGCGCTTGAGTCTTCCCCAGCTGCGGCTGGTGCTGGCCATCAGCCTTGATGGCCGCCTCGCACCAGCCCATGGGGGTGCCGCCCAGCTCGGAGGTGTCGGCGACCGCACCGTGCTGGAGGAGGCCCTGGCCTGGGCCGACGGCTGCCTGGTGGGAGCGGCCACGGTCCGGGTGCACCGCAGCACCTGCCTGATCCATCGCCCTGAGCTGCTGGCGCAGCGCCGCCTCGAGGGCCGCTCCCCCCAACCCATCACCGTCGTGGTCAGCCGAGGCCGCGGGCTGGAGCCGGGCCTGCCGTTCTTCTCCCAGCCCCTGGAGCGCTGGCTGCTCTCGCCCGGGCCAGCCCAGCCCGCCTTTGATGCCCATCTGGACCTTGGCGACTGGCCGTCCTGCCTGGAGGAGCTGGGGGCGCGAGGGCTCCGCCGGCTGGTGCTCCTCGGTGGTGCTGAGCTGGCCACGGCCCTGCTGGTGGAAGGTCTGGTGCAGGAGCTGCAGCTGAGCCTCTGTCCGCTGCTGTTGGGGGGACGGCACGGCTGGGTGAGCGCCCTGGCGCCCGACCTCACCGGCCAGAGCTGGGAGTTGATCGAGCACAGGCCCCTGGGGGGCGGCGAGATGCTGCTGCGGTATCGCTGTGGGGCACCTACCGCGGCGTGACGGGCAGCTTGAAGCGGCGTTGAAGGTCTTCGAGCGATACCTCCTTGAGACTGTCAGCGGGCAGCCCCAGCAGCTTGGCGACGCAGCGTTTCACCACCACCTCACTGTCGTCGCCGAGACGGCCCCGGGCCAGTTCGGTGATCACCCCGAAGCTGCGCCCGCTGCTCTCGGCCTCCGCGATCAGGCAGGCACTGGCCGGTGCCGCGAGGCGGCGGCAGGGTTCCCTCAGACTGCGCTCCAGGCTGGCCTGGCCGCCGGCGGCAGCGCTCACGCACACGTCGCTGAGCTTTCTCTCCAACTGGGGCCGCATCAGGCGCAGCACTGGCCCCAGCAGACTGGCCGAGGCAGGCGGGGGGCAGCCCAGCCCGGAGGCCATCGCCGTGGACAGCGTCAGGAGTGCCGACATCTGGGCCGACAGCCGGTGCAGTGGTTGCGCCATGCCGTTAGTTTTGCCCCCCGCTGTTGCGCCCACGTGTTCCTCCGCCATGGCTGAGCTGCAGGCCCGCTGGCACCGGGCCATGACGGAGATTCCACGGAAAGCCTGGCAGGAGCTCACGGGGCCAGCGGGTCTCCCGTTCTACGGCTGGCCCTGGCTGCATGCCCTGGAGCGCTCTGGCAGCATCGTGCCCCGCCAGGGCTGGCAGCCCTGCCACCTGAGCCTGTGGCGGCAGGAGCGGCTGATCGCTGTGGCGCCGCTCTACCTCAAGGGCCACAGCTACGGGGAATTCGTCTTCGATCAATCCTTCGCCCAGCTCGCCGGCCAGCTGGGCCAGCGCTACTACCCGAAGCTGGTGGGCATGAGCCCGCTCAGCCCGGTCCAGGGCTATCGCTTTCACACCGATCCCGGTGAAGACGGGGTGGAAATCACGGCTTTGATGCTGGAGCTGATCGATCGCTTCTGCCGCGAGCAGAAGATCTTCAGCTGCAACTTTCTCTACGTCGATCCCGAGTGGCAGCCCTCGGCCGAGGCCGCCGGCTGTGCCACCTGGCTGAATCAGCAGAGCCTCTGGACCAACGACGGGTTCAGCAGTTTCGAGGATTATCTCGCTGGCTTCAATGCCAACCAGCGGCGCAACATCCGCCGGGAGCGGCGCTCGATCGCAGCGGCTGGTCTGAAGGTGACACCCCTGGCGGGTTCCGAGATTTCCGCCGCCATGCTGGAGCGAATGCATCATTTTTACGCGCAACATTGCAGCCGCTGGGGGGCCTGGGGTAGCAAATACCTCAGTGAGGAGTTCTTCCACGTGGATGCCCTGGAGCTGCGGGAGCATCTGGTGCTCTTCAGTGCCCATGGGGGCGACCCTCACGAGCCGGTGGCGATGTCCCTCTGCGTGCGTCACGGCGAGTCCCTCTGGGGCCGCTACTGGGGCAGTGATCGGGAGGTCGAGAACCTGCATTTCGAGGTCTGCTACTACGCCCCGATTGAGTGGGCGATCGGACAGGGCATCCGTGGCTTTGATCCAGGGGCTGGCGGCAGCCACAAGCGGCGCCGGGGTTTTCTGGCCGAGCCCAGGGCCAGCTTGCACCGCTGGCAGGATCCAGGCTTCGATCGGCTCTTGCGCCGCTGGCTGCCCGCGGCCAATGCCCAGATGCTCGAGGAGATCGAGGCGGAAAATGCCGAGCTGCCCTTCAGCCGCCGCGAGCTGCCCCTGGGCGCCTGCTGAGGCCGCTGTTTACGATCAGGTCATGGACCAGCGAGCCCCCACCACGACTTCTCCAACGTCGTCCACTTCACCCCTGCAGGAGCTGCGTGCCCTCGATGAACGCCTGTCGCAGCGCTCCATCGATCTCGACCCCGCCGGGTACGTGCTGATCAGCCTTGATCGCGAGCGGGGAGAGTTGGTGGCCGAGCTCTACGGCAACGGCATCAATGCCAGAGGCCTGGCCACCGACCCTGACACCGGTGAAGTGCTCAGCTGCCGTGGAGGTGCCCCCCGCCTGCCATTGACTGTGTTTCGAGGCCGCACGGCCAAGGAGCTGGGCATTCAGCTCACTGAAGGAGCCGGCCCGGCCCCGATCAGCCGGCTGGATCACGCGCTCTACCTGGGTCGTGAGCTTCAAAAAGCCGAAGCTGCCCTGCGCTCGGGCGACTCCTACATCCAGGACTGAAGCCCCTGAAGATCGGGGCCTCAGGCCGGCTGCAGTTCCCTCACCTCGGCGGTGGCGGGAGGGGGTTCCGGCGGCAGCGATTGCAGCTGCACCTCGATCTCCTCGGTGACGATGCTGCGGTACTCCATGAAGTGCTCGTTGTGGGCGAGCACCACCAGGAACTGCTCCAGCTGATCTGGATTTGTGCGCGCCATGGCCAGCAGGTACCGCCAGAACCGGCCGCGGGTGTCGCGGATCAGGCCCTGGCGCCAGATCACGATCAGCAGGGCGCGCACGTCGGTCCAGCTGGGGAGCTTGAAGCCGGAATGCTCGGGCTTGAGGAAGGGCTTCCAACGGGGCTTGCCCACCTTGTGGTAGTAGCTGAAGACCCGATCCATGTAGGCGTTCGGCTCATAGAGGTTGCAGAAGGCCTCCACGTATTCGTTGGCGATGTCGCGGATCGGACGGGTGGGCACGAAGTTGAGCAGGTTGGTCTGGTTGACCCCCTTGGCGTCGGCCTTGTCCTGGATCAGGCGGCCTTCCTTCTCGAGCCGATGCCAGAGGCCTGTGTTAGGCAGGGCCTGCAGCATGCCCATCATGGCCGCGGGAATGCCTGTGCGGGTCACGAACTCGACGATGCGGTTGCCGGCCCCGGATTTTTCACCGTCGAAGCCGATGATGAAGCCGGCCATCACGCGGATGCCGTAGGAGGTGATCCGATCCACGGACTCCTCGAGGGAGCTGCGGGTGTTCTGCAGCTTGCGGGCTGTCTCCAGGCTCGCCTCATCGGGGGTTTCGATGCCGAGGAAAACGCTGTCGAAGCGACTCTCGGCCATCATCAGCATCATCTCCTCGTCGGAGGCCAGATCCACCGACGCTTCGGTGGCGAAGCTGAAGGGGTAGCCGTGATCAATCTGCCATTGCTTGAGTGCAGGCAGCAGCAACTTGGCGTTGCGCTTGTTGCCGATGAAGTTGTCGTCCACCAGGAAGATCGAGCGCCGCCAGCCCAGGTCGTAGAGGTATTGCAACTCGGCGATCAGTTGCTCGGGGGTCTTGGTGCGGGGCTTGCGGCCATACAGAACGATGATGTCGCAGAACTCGCACTGGAAGGGGCAGCCCCGGGAGAACTGCACCGACATCGAGTCGTAGGCGTCGAGCTCGAGCAGATCGAAGCGCGGAATGGGTGTACCGGTCACGTCGGGCTTCACTCCCTCTGAGCTGAAGCGTCCCTGCTGCTCTCCACGCTCCAGGGCCTCGATGAACATCGGCAGGGTGATCTCACCCTCATCGAGCACCTTGAAGTCGGCCAGAGCGATCTCTGGGGCATCAGGTGTGGAACTGGCGAACGGGCCGCCGACGGCCACCGGCAGGCCCCGCTGCTTGGCCTTGGCGATCTGTGCGGCCATGTCGGCCTTCTGCACGATCATGCCGGAGATGATCACCAGCTCCGCCCAGTTCCACTCGGCCTCGGTCACCTCGCGCACATTGCGGTCGACCAGCTTGAACTCCCACTGCTGGGGCAGCAGGGCCGCCACGGTGACCATCCCAAGCGGAGGGAGCAGAACCTTGCGGTTCACGAGCTCGAGGATTTTCTCGTAGCTCCAGAAAGTCTTGGGGAACTCCGGGTAGACGAGCAGAGCGCGCATGCTGATCCGGTTCGTAGGACGGGACACGGGACTGGCAGGCCTTCGCCTGCCCCCGCGGTGGTTGGGCGTCAGCCTAAGGGCAACCCACGGCAGCAGGGTTGCTCTGCTCTAATGATCAGGTTCTCTTTCCGTGCTGGCCATGGCGGCAGTTCTCTACCTCGCTCTGGTGGCCGCTGGACTGGTGACAGCCTTTCTGCTTTCCACGGTCTTACGCGGCATCAAGCTGATCTGAGTCCACTGGATTCAGGCGCAGTCCCCAGCGGCTGGTGAGCTCCATCAGCCCCAGCGCCAGCCCCACACTGCCCATCAGGGCGAAGGTGGCCGGCAGGCCCAGCCTCAGGCACAGTCCGGCGGCGATCAGGCCACTGAAACCGCCGCCGCCGAGGAAGGCAATCTGGCCAAGGCCTGCCATCCGTCCGCGCAGTACAAGCGGAGCTCCCACCTGCAGGATCAGGTTGCTGCCCGCCAGCAGACCAGCGGTTCCCGCTCCGATCAGAAAGGTCATCCCCAGCCGGAAGGGCGTGGGTGCCGTCAAGGCCATGCCCAGTTGGGCAAGGCTGGTGATCAGCACACAACCGCCCAGCAGTAGCGAAGGACGCTGGCTCAACCACTGACTGCGTCGTTGCAGCAGCAGCCCCCCGCTGATACTGCCGGCCGCCAGCACGCTGGTGAACCAGCCCAGGGCCTGGGGAGATGGCCCGAGCACCTGGGCGGCGATCAACGGGGCCAGGCCGGGGTGGAAGAAGATCGCCAGGCAGGCCAGGCCGGTGAACACGACCACGTGGCGAAGGCTGGCGCCGCAGCCCCGCCAGGCACTGGCCAGGCTTGAATCGGTGCCACTGCCGCTGCGCCGCTCGGCGCTGAGGTCGGGCTGCAGCAGCCACAGCACCGTGGCGATCGGCAGCAGGTAGGAGGCCGCATCGATGGTCAGCGCCGTGGCGGGTCCCGTCAGGGCGAGCAGCAACCCACCGATGGGCGGCCCCACCAGCTTGCCGACGTTGAACACCACCGAGAAGGAGGTGAGGTAGGGGGCCAGTTGGGCCGGCTCATCCACCAGCAGGGCGCAGTACTTGTTGCGGGCCGTGAGCTCGAAGGAGCTGGCCAGGCCCACCACGAGGGTGCTGAGTAGCAGCAGGGTCACCTGGGCGGCCCCCGTGAGCCAGGGGATGGCCACGGCCCCCAGCGCAGCACCGGCTACCAGACCCCACTGGGAGCGGATCAGCACCCGTTCGCAGCCGACCCGGTCGGTGAGAACCCCGGCGCTGCCGCTGGCCAGCAGGCTCGGCATCGCCAGGGCCCCGAAGTGCAGGGCCAGCAGCAGCGGATTGCTGGTCTGGTCCATCAGGATCCAGCCCTTGGCGGTAAGCCCGGCGAAGGAGCCGGCGGTGCTCAGCCCCGAGGCGATCAGAAAGGTGGTGCGCTGGTTGCGGCGGATCCAGTGCCTCAACCGCGGCCCTCGCGTCCTGCCAGTGCCTCCTCCACCATGGCCCTGGCACCCACCACCTCGCCCTGAAGGTCGTAAGGGGTGGAGGCCGTGAGGCGCACAGGCACCATGGTTCCTGGGGCGGCGCAGAGGCCGCCGGGGCCTGGGCTCACCCGCACTTCCCCGTCCACATCGGGAGCGAAGCGGGCCCAGCGGCCGATCATCCCGCCGTTGCTGGGGTTCTCCTGCTCGATCAGCACATCAACGATCCGGCCCACCCAACTGGCATTGCGTTCGGCCGCGATCGGCTGCTGAGCCGCCATCAGGCGGTTACGGCGCTCGATCGCCACCTCAGCCGGAACCGGATCGGGCAGATCCACCGCCGCGGTGCCGTCTTCCGGGGAGAAGGTGAACACCCCCACATGGTCGAAGCGCTGCTCCTCAACGAAACGGAGCAGGTGCTCGAACTGCTCCTCGGTTTCACCGGGGAAGCCGACGATGAACGTGGTGCGAAGCACCGCATCGGGCAGTTGCTCGCGGATCCGGCCGAGCAGCTCAGTGGTCAAGCCGGTCTGCCAGGGGCGATTCATGGCCCGCAGCACCTCGGGATGGCTGTGCTGCAGCGGCAAGTCGAGATAGGGGAGCACATTCGGCACCTCCCGGTAGGCGCTCAGCACCTCCGGCGTGAGGCCCGTGGGATAGGCGTAGTGAACCCGGATCCATGGGATCTCCACCTCCCCCAGGGCCCTCAGCAGCTCCGCGAGCTGGGGTTTGCCGTAGAGGTCGAGGCCGTAGTTGGTGGTGATCTGGCTGATCAGGATCAGTTCCTGCACCCCCTGGTCGGCGAGCTGATGGGCTTCGGCCACGATCGATTCGATCGTGCGGGAGCGTTGGTCGCCCCGGAGCCTGGGGATGATGCAGAAGGCGCAGCGGTAGTCGCAGCCCTCGGCCACCTTGAGGAAGGCCACCGCCTCGGAGGTGGTCCGGTAGCGGGGCAGGTGCTCATCTCCCACGAAGGTGGGCACGTCGCTCACCCGGTTCACCCGTTCCCCCGCCTCCACCCGCTCCAGCACGTCCACAATGTGCTGGTAGTCACCGGTGCCCACGATCGCGCGTGCCTCCGGCAGCGATTCCAGCAGCTCCTCTCGGAAATGCTGGGCGAGGCAGCCGGCAATGATCAGTTCCTTGCCCTGCTCGGCCAGCTCCACCAGGGTGCGGACTGATTCCTGACGGGCGTCCTGGATGAAGCTGCAGGTGTTCACCACCACCACCGACGCGTCGCGCTCATCAGCGCTGATGCCGTAGCCAGCCTGGGCGAGCAGCCCGAGCATGTGCTCGGTGTCGACCCGGTTCTTCTCGCAGCCCAGGTGGGCGAAGGCCACCGTGGGACGGCTGGCCCCGGACTCCCCGGGCCGGACCGATCCTGCGGGGAAAGCTGCGCTGGCGGGAGACATGGGTGCGGAGGCCGAAAACCTTGGCCGTGGGTAGAACTCCCAGGACCAATCCATCACCCTATGGGATATCCGGGTGCCTCGGCCTGGTTCATTCCCCTTCTGCGGCCAACGCCATGCCCTGCCCTGGATCCCGTTGGCGTGAGCTGTTCCCCCAGCCCTGTCCGCTGATCGGGGTGATTCACCTCGGCCCCCTGCCGGGCTCCCCGGGCTGGGCGGGTGATCTGGGGAGCCTGGAGGCCACCGCCCTCGCCGATGCCGAGGCCTATCTCAGCGGTGGCGCCGATGGCCTGATCGTGGAAAACTTCGGCGATGTGCCCTTCTGGCGGGGATCGGTGCCTCCGGAAACGGTGGCCGCCATGACCCGGCTGGCCCTGGCGGTGGTGAGGGCCACGGAGCGGCCTGTGGGCATCAATGTGCTGCGCAACGACGCCCTGGCGGCCCTGGCCATCGCCCAGGCCAGTGGCGCTCGCTTTCTGCGGGTGAATGTGCTCAGCGGTGCCACGGTCACCGATCAGGGGTTGATCGAGGGGGTGGCCGCCGAGCTGCTGCGCCGGCGCCGCCTGCTGGGGGCTGAATCCGTGCGGATCCTGGCCGATGTGCTGGTCAAGCACGGTGCCCCTCTGGCGCCGCTGTCGATGGTGGAGGCGGTGAGTGATGTGCTCGAGCGCGGCGGTGCCGATGGGGTGATCGTCTCGGGCACGGGCACCGGCAGACCCACCGATCCTGGCGATCTGGAGCAGGCCAGGGCCGCGGCAGCCGGGGCCCCTGTGCTGATCGGCAGCGGAGCCACTCCGCAGACGCTGAGGCGGCTTTCGGTTGCCTGCGACGGCGTGATCGCCGGCACGGCGCTGAAGCGCGACGGCCTGATCTCGGCGCCGGTGGACCCTGAGCGGGTCTGTGCACTGAAGCGGATGCTGCCACAATCGGCCCAGCCTCAGCCCCTGCCGTGACCTCCACCCGTTTGAGCAGTCGCTTGAGCAGCCGTCGACGATCCGACCCCGGACTGCGCTGGGTTCGCGTGGTGATGGCTGTTCTGGCCACGATCGGTGCGATCGATACCGGCGCGATCACTCTCAAGCGCTGGGGGCTGATCGGCCCGCTCAGCTGCCCCGGCGGAGCCGAAGGCTGCGACAAGGTGCTCAACAGTGTCTGGGGCAGCCTGTTCGGTCAGCCGCTCTCGCTCTTTGGTTTTCTCGCCTACACCACAGTGCTGGTGCTGGCGGTGCTGCCACTGGTTCTGACGGGCGAGGCCCGCTCGGCCATCGCCGAGCGCAGCTGGTGGGGACTGTTCCTCTTCAGCGGCGGCATGGCCGTGTTCAGCCTGCTCCTGATGGGGCTGCTGGTGTTCAAGATCAAGGCCTTCTGTTTCTTCTGTGTGCTCTCGGCTGTGCTCAGTCTGAGCCTGTTCGTCCTCAGCCTCATCGGCGGCCAGTGGGACGACCGCGGCCAGCTGGTGTTCCGCGGGGTGCTGGTGGCCCTTCTGGTGGGGCTGGTGGGGCTGGGCTGGGCCGCCTCAGTCGATCGGCCCGCCGCCTTGGGCACCCGTGGCACGCCACCGCCCGTGGTCAGTGTCAGCACCCCGGCCACCCTGGCCCTGGCGGAGCATCTCAGCGGATCCGGTGCGGTGATGTACAGCGCCTACTGGTGCCCCCACTGCCATGAGCAGAAGGAGCTGTTCGGCAAGGAGGCCACCGCCAAGCTCAAGGTGATCGAATGCGCCGCCGATGGTGTCAACAATCAGAAAGCGCTCTGCGACAGCAAGAACCTGGAGGGATTCCCCACCTGGGAGATCAACGGCAAGCTGGATTCCGGCGTCAAGCCCCTCGCCAGGCTTGCTGAATTGAGTGGTTTCAAGGGCAGGCTCTGAGCTGTGACCTGAGACGGACCAGCCCTCAGCACGAGTTCCCTTCCAGCAACGGAGTCGTGTGGATCGCCTCACCGCGCTGTTGCCGGGAGTGGCGTTGCCAGAAGGGCTGTGGCGCCGGGCAGTCGGTGCGGTAGTGGCCGCCACGGCTCTCGCGGCGGAACAGGGCAGCCTCCACCAGCAGATCCGCCAGGGTGAGCAGCTGGCGCAGATCGTTGAGCGGGCGCAGCATGCCGCCGCCGCCCGGGCCGAGGGCGAGCTGATCGCCGGGCTCGAGCCGTGCCAGGGCCTGAATCCAGGGATGATCGTCCAGCTCCAGCCGCTGGAGGCGGATCAGCCCCAGGGCCTCCCGCAGCTCCCGCTCCTGGCGCTCGACCCCCGCCACCCGCCAGCAGAGGCGGCGCAGCCGTTCGCTCTGGGCGAGCAACTCGCTCTCGAGGGGCAGGGCCTGGGCGAGCTGCGGGGGGCAGCCGCTCCCAGCAGCAGGTGATGCTGATCCCCATGTGCGGGGCAAGGGCTGCTGCTCCGGCAGAGACAATTGCCGCAGCTGCCCGGCAAAAACCAGGCATTCCATCAGTGAATTGCTGGCCAGGCGATTGGCGCCATGCACGCCGCTGCAGGCCACTTCACCCACGGCGTAGAGGCCAGGAAGATTGGTGGCGGCGCTCAGGTCTGTGCTCACACCACCCATCCAGTAGTGGGCGGCCGGAGCCACGGGGATGGGCGCCGCCGTGGGCTCCAGGCCCAGCTCCCGGCAGCGGCGCAGAATTGTTGGGAATTGACGGTTCAACCGCTCCTGTCCCACCGGCCGCAGGTCGAGCCAGAGGTGGTCCACGCCCTGGGCCTGCATGGTTCGCACCAGGGCACGGCTCACCTGATCGCGGGGAGCCAGGTCGCCGCTGGCGAGGTCGGTCACTGGACTGTGGCCGTGGCTGTCGATCAGGCGGGCCCCTTCACCCCGCACGGCCTCGGAGATCAGGAAGTGGGGAGCCCCTGGCAGCATCAGGGCGGTGGGATGGAACTGGACGAACTCCAGATCGCGGATGGTGGCCCCGGCCCGCCAGGCCATCGCCACTCCATCACCGGTGGACTGGGAGGGATTGGTGGTCTTCTCGAACAGGTGGCCGCCGCCGCCGCTGGCCAGCACCACCGCTCTGGCCCCCAGCCAACGCACCTGATCGTTCTCCAGCACCTGCAGTCCGAGGCAGCGGCCCTGCTCGACCCAGATCTGAAGCGCCATCAGCCCCTTGAGCTGCACCAGCCCAGGGCGGCGCAGCACCTCACTCTCCAGGGCATCCACCAGGGCGCCTCGTGTGCGGTCCTGGGCGTGGAGCACCCGCCGGTGGCTGTGGGCGGCCTCG
>NZ_JAGQBY010000096.1:0-12108 GCF_024345875.1 Synechococcus sp. EJ6-Ellesmere | reverse complement strand
GGGTTCATAGTGATTGAATGGAGCTGCACAATCAGCTCCTGAGCAGTCATCCTCTGGCTGCACCTGTTCACCCTCCAGACAGGGTCACAGGACCTTCTGAGTTACACCACTCAAAGGGGCGCTACCCAGTATTCTCCACACCATCCCCTTTTGACGATCTGTTCGCCGACGATCTTCTCGACTGCGGCGAAGTGGTGGAACTGCTTCCGGTCTGGACCCACTGCGGCCGAAGGATCGACCTGCAGGCACGGGTGCTGGGCTGGCAGCCAGTCAGCATCTGGCGCGTGATCGACGATGCCCAGGCCACCTGGAGCGGCAACGATGCCGCCGCCTGGGAGGCGTAGGGACTCGGATCTCCGCCACCCATATCCTGGTGACAAGCTTTTCTGGGCGCAACGGCTAATGTTTACGCGCCACTCAGGCTTCTCTCTACATCCTACAGGCTATCAATGCAATTTGTTCATCTGAGCATCGGTGAAATGGCCATCCGGCGCGAGTCGCTGGTTTCCCTGCCTCGCAAATCAGCAAAGCAAGATGCCGAAAGCCTGATGGCGAAGCACGACTTTGATGTTGTGCCTGTGTGCGACGACAGCAGCGATTTGATCATCAATTTTTGGAAGAGAGAGCCGGACCCCGGGAAGATCATTCGCAAGGCCATTCGAGTAGAAGATTTAATCCTAGCTTCAACTCCGGCTGACCATGTTCTTGAACACATGCTTAAGCGACAAAGGAAGTTTTTTTTCGTGCGCACGCACATGAAGGTCACTGGCCTGGTGACGGTCTCAGACTTCAATGACAATCCATTTCGGATCTCCCTGTTTTCACGTGTCGCCATACTGGAGACACTGCTGTGCAAGTTAATAGAAAAGCGCCTTGCAACAGAGCAAATCGTGCAGAGGATCAAAGGGAGGCAGCTTGATTTCATGCATGCCGACAAGGCAAAGGGCTTCAACCACACCCCGATTCACTACTTGTATCTGAGTGACTTGCTCAGCCTTTGCCTGGAAAAGGGCATTCACAGGGAGCTTGGCTTTGCTAGTCGAAGCAGCTTTGAAAAGATGAACTCTCTTAATGACCTCCGCAATCAGGCCGCTCATACGAATAGATCAATTTTGCATGACTATGTCGATGTGCAACAGCTTACCGATAGACTCTTCAAGCTCGACGATCTTAGCTTTCGGGTCAGAGCTGTTCTGCACCATGAGTGCGATATTCCACTATTTGAAGAAGCTGTCAAGTTGCCAGCGGGTTCGCTTGCCTCTGAATAACTGCCCAGGGCATACTGCTGCTCTTTTGCGAAGCCCGAAGTCTTTCGAGGCACCCACCCACGCCTTGCTTCTGCTTCCCGTGAATAATCGCATCAGTCTAGAATGATATGAATCCACGGGTGTAACGATATGAACCTAAGGGGTGACATTTCTATGCCTTGCCGCTGCCACCTGATGATCGGCCCCCCGGCTAGCGGCAAGACAACTCTCGCGCATCGCCTGGCACCACTGCTCAGCGGCCCAAGCGGCGAGTCCGGGCTGGTTCTCTCCACCGACGTGATTCGTGAGGAGCTGTTTGGTGATGCCAGTGTGCAGGGGCCCTGGCCCGACATCCGTGACCGCTTACTCCAGCGGCTGCATGAGGCTGTGGATCATGACCTCCCTGTGATCATCGACGCTACCCATGCGATGCGGCCCTGGCGTCTCTTCTATACGCAGTTCCTTGCTTTCAGCAGGCCAGTGGAGTGGATCGGGTGGTGGATGAAGACCCCCCTACCCACCTGTCTGGAATGGTCCAGGACACGCTCTCGTCCCATCCCAGAAGAAGTGATCCGCGACTACGTAGCCGCAGTGAGCAACAAACGCTTCGGGCCGGATCGCAGCGAGGGCTTTGCCGCCATCGTGACGTCCAACCCCGCCAAGGAGAGCCTCGGGGCCTCAGAACTGGATGCGATTCTCAAGAAGCTCGATCGCAGGATCACCAGTGCTCGGAACCGCGACAGCACGAAGCTTGCGCATCTCCATCGCTACTCCAAGTTTCTGGATCTGGAGCGTCTGCTGTTCAGCATCCGGCTGTTGAGCTGCTTCAACGGCCTTGATGATCGCGACCCGGCAACCGCCGCTGGCTTGCGGGAGATCCTCAACCCCCCACCCTCCGGTGATCTGGCAGAGCGTGCAGCGGCCTACCTCACCAGCTGGAAGGAGGTTCATGGCGGCAACGGTGAGTGCTACGGCGATGCCGCAGCCATCCGTAGCGACCTGGCCTGGTTGGAGGCCAATGGCTTCTTCCGTCTGGACTCCAGCAGATACGAACCCATCGATCTCGGCACCCATGGACCCGCTGAGGGCAGCACGGTTAACGGGGGCTATCCGGCTCTTGCGGACAGCCGTGTGTTCCGCAGGGTATTCACCCTGCTGCGGCACGTGCTGCAGGAACCGTTCGATGCACCGGAGCAATCCGACAGGGATGCAGTTGCCTCAGGGAAGCGGAAAGGAGGGCAGCCCAGCGGCTTCTATGGCTACCTGATCGATTCCCTGGCCGACATTGAAGGGGCCTATGCACCGGGGCAGGAGGCCCTGCTGCGCAAGGACCTCGAGGGGGTACTCACCCCCTATGGCTTTCGCCCCGAGACCACAGGCAAGGGTCGATCCGACAGCATCAGGCATGGTTTCTTCATCGGCAGCGCCCTCCTCTCTGCTGATCAGCTCCTGGAGGTGTACGCAGCCTTGAAGGGCGCTCAAGAGCGCCTAAGCGATCAGTCCCAGCAGACACTGCTCGATCAGCTCGAGGAGCGCTTGAGCTGGGCTGGGCTTCTGCAGCTGGAGCGGCAGGGCCAACGCCGTAGCCGACGGGCAGTCGCTAATCGCTCCTTCACCGAGGAGTGTCCGCACACCCTGGCCAGCCCGACCCAGGCGCAACGGGTGGAGCGAGCCATCCGGGATCGGCGCCGGATCAGCCTGCGCCACCTGCCGGATCCACCGCCCAGCGAGCAGGAGCGGCGGCGGGGCAACGACGGCAGCTTCGTGGTCTGGCCTCTTCAGCTGCTGTTTCACAACATCAGCTGGTATCTGGCCTTCGAGCGCTATGGCATCGGCACCGAAGAGGGTCTGACCCAGACTCTGCGCCTCGATCGTCTCGTGATGCTCGGGGAAGACGGCAACGCCCGCCGCAACACCGAAGCCGAGCACAACGCTGCACTCCAGCGCCTGCAGCATCTGCTGGATCTCTGCGGTGGGCTGTATTTCGGTAAAAGCCTCGCCGGCCAGCTGGCGATCAGCGGCCAGCTGCGAGATCCCGAAATTGAAGACGCTTCACCCGGTATCGCCGGCATCGAGTGGTATGACCGCCTGCGCTTCTCCTGCACTCCAGCGATCTTTCGCCTGATCCGCGAGGAACCGAAGCGCTTCCCACCCGCACACACCCGCTACTCCAGGCCAATCGCCGACGTATCGGAGTGGGAGCAGGGCCCGCAGGATCAACTGGAGCCCAACCCTCCCAGCGACAGCCATCCCTATCCCGTCGAGATCCTGTTGCCCCGCTGGACGGTGCATGACGACTGGGACCTGCACGCCTGGTTGTTCCGCTACGGCGCCGGCATCCGCATTGAGCAGCCCTTGCGGCTGCGCGAGAAGCATCGAGGGATGGCCAGCGATGTGGTGGCGATGTACGCCGCCTCAGAGTCTGGACAATGACCGCTGACCATCTTCACCATCCTGCTCGGCAGCCTGGATCCTGATCTGTTGAGCTGATCGAGCTTGGTCGATCGCACGAGTTGCCTTGAAGGGACGGATTGTTTCACGGATGCTGATGGAATCGTCAGACGTCAGATCCGTGCCCGCTACTGCATCCTCCCATCGCGTCGTCATCAATACCAAGGGAATCGGTCTTGAGCTCACTGCCGCATCAATGGACTGGCTGCGGAGCCACGGGTCCGAGGCGGTGGTGGCCAATCCGCGCTACGGAACGCCCAATCTCCCCTATGGCCCGACACTTCGGTGGTGGGAACCACAGGTTCTCGTCGATCAGAGCCTGACTCGACATGACCCGCTGGTTGTCCAGCTCGTCGAGGAGCTCGGGCCTGCCGCCAGCCCCCGGGGATGCCTCCAGGTGCGGACCGTGGAAGGTCCCTATCTGATCGACAGCACCACCGGGGTCGAGTGCCTCATGCAGCCGAGCGACATCAACTGGGTTCGGATCAAATCGTGACTGCAGGATCATCCTCATCGATCTGCCGATGAGCGCCCAAGTCGTCCTGATCGTTCCGCCTTTTCTTCAATGCTGTTCTCCCATCCAGAAGCCCGCAGCCTGCTTGCCAATCGACACCGCCGTACTCCTTGCGTACTCCTGCTCGACACCTCCGCCTCGATGGAGGGGGAGAAGATTCGCCGCCTTGACAGAGGCTTCCGTACCTTCCGCCAGGACATCCTGCGCAGCCCGATGGCCTCGCAGAGCGTGGAGCTGTGCGTGATCAGCTTCGGGCCGGTGAAAGTGCACTCCGACTTCTCCCTGCTGCACGAGATGAGGGAGCCGCGCTTTGAGGCAGGCGGCTGCACGCCGATGAAGGAAGCACTCGAGCTGGCGATGGTGAAGGTGACCCAGCGCAAGCAGTCCTACAGAGAGCACGGCATCAGTCACTACCGCCCCTGGATCTTCCTGCTCACCGACGGTGAGCCCACCGACAATGAGGGCTTGTTCTCCGACAGCTACCAACAGCTCCTACAACCTCTGCAGCTGGCGGAAGCGGAGAAGAAGTTCATCCTCTTCACCATCGGCATCGATGTGTCTCCCTGCGGCCGTCAAGTGCTCAACGAGCTCAGCCGTCCGTTCAAGGGCCGCTGTCTGGATCTGGCCAACCTGAAATTCGAGGAGATGTTCCTCTGGCTGTCGGGCAGCCTCAGCCGCGTCTCACAGTCCACTTCCGGCGAGGGGGTGCAGCTTGTGAACCCGCGCGTGGGCGATGACCTCTACGACGGCTGGGTGCTGTGAGGAGTCGTGTCCGCCTGGCCACAGCCCAGCAGCGCGGTACACGGCACGCCATGCGCGGCGAACCCTGCTGTGATCGCTTCCTGGCGAAAGCTCACCGATCCGGTCCGAGCGGTTTCGTCATCTGCGACGGGGCAGGAGGGAACGCCGCGGTGGCCGCTGCTGCCGCCCTTGGCGCCCGCGCCGGCTGGAGAGCCCTGCTGGCGGTCCACCGCCAGTTGCGGCGCACGCCGCGCAGGGCTCCTGCGCTGATGGTGCTGCGGGAACGATTCCGCCGTGCCTTCTTCCATGCACGTCCACAGGCTGCTCCGTTGATGAATCACACCGTGCTGGCCTGCCTCTGGGATCGCCACTATCTCGTGGTGGCCCAGGTGGGCGACTCCAGCCTGCTGCTGCGACGTGGGGGCGAATGGAGCCTGCCCCTGCCCCCGGCCAAGGGTGATTTCGCCAACGAAACCACCTTCCTTCGGCCGGACACCCCCACCGAGGCGATCGGCCTGTGGTGGGCACCGGCGATGGACATCGAGGCGGTGATCGGCTTCTCCGATGGCCTCGAGGCGGCCTTCCTTGCGCCCCAGCCCGGAACACCCCATGTGCTGGTGCCCAATCGTCCACTGGCCGAGCTGGTGATCGGGGAGCACAGGCGGCGCCACGGTTCGCGCGGCTACCCCACCTGGCTGGCGTCGTCGCTGGCCGATCCGGCGCTGCGCGAGCTCAGCGACGACGACCTGACCCTCGTGATCGCGGCCTGAGTCAAGCCGTATGGCACGCACGTTCCTCACCGACAAAGGCGAGTCCCTCAGCCTCCAGCTCACCGCCGGATCCCGTCTCGGCGCCGGGGGGCAGGGGCAGGTGCACACCGCCCGCCTCGGTGGCGAGGTGGTGGCCGTGAAGCTCATGCGGAAGATCGATGCCGACAAGCTCCGGGCCCTGAACAAGCTGGAAGCTCGCTGCGGTGCGGTGACGACCCTGCCGCGCCGGCTTCTCTACGAGAACGAGGGAGGAAGGCCTGGGTGCTTGGCGGGCTACGCGATGCGCCTTGTGGACCGGAACAGAAGTGTCAGCGCGGCGCGGCTGTTCAATTTCGAGCAGATCCGCCACCTCCCTCACTACACCTGGGCCGATGCGGTGCTGGCAGCCCTGCGGCTGGCCGAATCGGTGGCGACGCTCCATCGCCACGGCGTCGTGATCGGCGATCTCAACCCAGAGAACGTGCTCTTCGAGGCGGCCACGACCCTTGCGGACACCGCCACCTGGCGGGCGATCGTGCTCGACACCGACAGCTTCCAGATCAAGGAGTTCGGCGGGCGCCACCACCACTGTCCGGTCAGCCGGCCCCTCTACACCGCGCCGGAGCTGATCGGCTGCGACTTCTCCCACAGCTGGCGCCAGGTGAGTGCCGACGACTTCTCCCTCGCCGTCCTGATCTATCAACTGCTGTTGCATGACCATCCCTACGACAACGCCATCAACGACAGCGAGCCTGACCTCGCGGTGGCTGCCAAGATCAGCTGCGGGCTCTATCCCCACGCCGCCATGCCGCCGCTTGGTCTGCGGGCCAGTCCCTTCCGGCCGGCGCCCAGCCAGATCAGTGAAGCGATCGATCAGGCCTTCCGCCGCAGCTTCTCCGCTCACGCGAACCGGCGCACACCCGGCCTGCGGCCGTTCGCCGTCGAATGGGTGGGGCTTCTGCGGGAGCTCCACGGCCAGGTGGTTCCATGCCGCAAGAGCCGCCATCACCATCACCCCCGTGGCAGGGAATGCCTTTGGTGTGGTGTGGACGAGCGGAGCGGGCAGGCCATCAGCAGGTTCCCCAATGCCCTCCCCCACTCCGGATCAACCTCCTCTGCTCCACCTGCGGTGGCCGAGGCGACGTCCCCGCCTGCCGCTGCTGCCGGCCCGCTGCTGCACCGCTACGGGGGGCTGCATCGGCAGCTGCTCGTCCACCAGCAGCGATGCCGCTGGCTCATTGGGCTCCGGGCCGAACTCGCGGCCAAGCTGCTGACGCTCGAGCGCTCGTTGGCAGAGCTTCACGCCCAACACGGGGATGCGGCGCAGTGGATCGACCGGACAGCCCTGGAGCGGCGCCTGAGCTCCAAAGCCTCCTGGTTGAGGCGCCATGTGCTGGGGCGGGGTGGGAGCGATGCCCAGCGGCAGGAGAGCCTCGGGCGGCTGCTGCAATTCGTGGACGAAGCGGTCAAGACCTTCCTGGTGTTCCTGGACTGGGTGCAGAGTCGGCACGAGCATCTGCTCGAACATCTGGCCGCGCTTGACCTCACGCCGCTGGATCATGGATCGGATCACCCAGCGGATCCGGCGGCGGAGGCGCTGGCCCTGCTGCAGAGCGCCGTTGAGCAGCAACAGGAGGCGTGGCTGACCCGTCAGCTGGAGCAGGAGATGATCCGCTCCTGGCGGATCGAGGGGTTCGGGGCACGGCGCCTGGAGCTGCTTGAAGCCCATGGCCTCCTCCACGCCGAACACCTGCGCCGCAACATCGATCGCCTCACGGTCATTCCCGGCATCGGCAAGGGTCTCCAGGACAAGCTGAAGGTCCATCTCGCGGCGGTGATGGCCGGTCATCGCTGGCAACTGAAAGACCGCACCTGGCCGCTGGGGCTTGAGGATCTGATCGATCTGGCCGGCTTCGCGCGCCTGGCGGCCCTCGAGGACGAACTTCAGGTCCTGGGGAAACAACTGAAGCGGGCCGATCAGTACCTCGTGAAATTGAACGAGCAGGTCGCGAGTAAGACCGCTGAGCGTGATCGGCTCCTGAACGCCTTCCTTGCCATCAGTTAAGACCCCTTGCGCTGCAAGCGTCCTTGGTGGATCGCACATGAAGCATCTTCGATGCGGCCGATCGCGGCGATCCTGGTGGGAGCGACAGAGAGAAAGCGATGACCCTGCCCCACGATCACTCCGGCCCCAGGAGCTTCCGCTATCGCTTCCGCGCTGGTAAGCCCATCGATCCCAACGAGGGCCTCCACCCCGAAATGACTGACGACAACCAGCCCCAGACGGTTGCGGCCGGCATCCCCGACAGTCCCCAGCAACTCATCGCCATGCAGAACAAGGATCAGCGACCCGAGAAGCCCGAGCGCGGGCAGAGCGTCAAGGTGAAGGAGGTGCTCGATCTGATCAACAAGCTCGAAACCAGTGCCGTCGAGGATCAGCAGATCGCTCTTGAGCTGGTGCGTCATCTGGAGTCCTTCCACGACGGGATCGTCGAAGAGATGCAGGAGGACGACGACGCCAAGCACAGCCAGATCGTCGCTTGGGCGATCGACGCCGACCGCCTGATGCGCGCCCGGGTGTTGCTGGACTCGGTCGATCTGGACTGAGACCCATCGCATGAGCCCCCGCTTGATCAGTCGTTCCCTGCGCTGGGCCTGCCTATCGGCCGTCGTCAACGGCCTGATTCTCTACTTCTGCCTGTAATCCTCGATGCCGTCCCGACCCAACCGCCTGATCACCCCCACTCAGCTGGCCCTCTTCAGCCGCAGCCCGGTGATCGGCGCCTGGAGGGAAGAACTGCACGTCATCGACCCTCAGCGGGCACCGCGGCCGGAGACCGAGTCGCTGGATCAGCTTCTCTTCGATGCCGGTCTGGAGCACGAGCAGGTTCTGATCCGCAACCTCCAAGCTGCCGGCAAGAGCGTGGCCGAACTGCCCGGCAGGCAGCTTGAGGAGGACTACGCCGCCACGGTCGAGGCCATGCGCTCCGGCGTGCACTACATCCACCAGGCCTCCTTGAGCAACGAGGAGATGCGCGGCTCAGCCGACCTGCTCGAGCGCATTGAGCAGCCCTCCGCCCTGGGCGACTGGAGCTACATCCCGATCGAATGCAAACTCTCCAGTCACTCCAAGCCCATCTACCTGGTGCAGGCATGCGCCTACTGCGAACTGCTCACGCCGCTTCTGGGGCAGCGGCCGGATCGCTTCAAGCTGTACCTGGGCGGTGGTCGTTTCGTGGAGGGCCCCGATGGCTATCGGGTGGATGACTTCTGGCCCTGGTACCTGCAGTTGCGGGAGCGCTACCGGCTGTTCCGCGCCGGGTTTGATCCAGGCCAGGAGCCGGAGGATGCGCCGGGAGATCACGGCCTCTGGACGCCGTTCATCGAGCAACGGCTCCAGGAAAAGCGCGACCTGATCCTGGTGGCCGGCATGCGCCAGAGCCAGCGCGCCAAGCTCCGCGCCATCGGCATCAGCACCATCGAGCAGTTGGCGGATTGGCCGGTCGCTGAGCGTGTACCCGGCATGGATGACGCCGTGTTGGCACGCCTGCACGACCAGGCCCAGATCCAACTCGCCACCGACCGCGGCGAGGGCGATGGCGAAGGGCGCCCCGCATTCCAGGTGCGGCCTCCTGAGCAGCAGACCCGCGGGCTGGCGATGCTGCCCATCCCTGATGCCGGCGACATCTGGTTCGACATGGAGGGCTTCCCGGACCCGATCAGCGGCGAGAAACTCGAGTACCTATTTGGAGCCAGCTACCGCGACGAGCGGGGCGAGCTGCAATTCAAGCCGTGGTGGGCCCATAACCCGGCCGAGGAGAAGCAGGCCTTCGCTGGCTTCATCACCTGGGTGCAGCAGCGCCGCGCCCACTATCCGGATCTGCACGTCTACCACTACGCCAGCTACGAGAAGACGGCCCTGGGCCATCTCGCCTCACGCCATCAGATTCACCAGGCCGAAATCGATCAGTGGCTGCGCGATGAACTGCTGGTGGATCTGTTCCCAGTTGTCCGCAACGGCCTGCTGGTGGGGGCTCCCAGCTACTCGATCAAGAAGGTGGAGCGTCTCTACGGCGATGCGCGCTCGGAGGAGGTGGAGAGCGCTGCCGATTCGGTGGTGCAGTATGCCGAATGGAGGAAGTCTGGTGAACCTGACGTGCCAGGCCGGAGTGACGGGCAGAGCCCGCTTCTCCAGAACCTCGAGGACTACAACGCCAAGGACTGCCAGGTGACCGAGGGGCTGCACCGCTTCCTGCTCGGTCTGCCTGTCATCCAGCAGATCCCATGGCGACCCAACAAGTGGGGTACGGCGGCGGCAGAAGAAACGGAGCAGAGTCAGAACACCGCCTATGAGAAGGACCTTGAGGTAGCGGCCCGCGAGCTGCTGCAGGAGCTGCCCAACACGATCGACGATCCGGATGCGTCTGGCCCTCGCGGTCTGAGCTGGCGGCTGCAGAAGCTCGTGGCCCAGCTGATCGACTTCCAGGAGCGGGAAGGGAAGGTGGAGTGGTGGGAGTTCTTCAACCGCTTGCAGATGACGCCGGAGGATCGGGAGGACGACAGTGAGGTGATTGCCGGAGCTCGCCTGGAAAAGGTGGAGCGGGTGACGGGCCAATCGAATGGCTACCGCTATCGGTTTGATGACAGCCAGCCCTTGAAACTCTCCGCAAAGGCGAGCTTCAACCCGCGCTTCGCCGTTGTGCCGCTGCTGAGCGATGGCAAGCGCCTGCTACCGCTCCAAGCCCTGCTCAAGGAGGGCACCAAGGTTCTTGATCTGGAGGGCCTTCTGGACGATGAGCAACCAGATCAGGTCACCCTGAAGATCACTCACAAGCTTCTGGGCCAGCTGAAGGAAGCGGGTCTGCCCGGCGGCGATCTGCCGCGCCAGGCCGATCTGGTGCCATTGCCGAAGCAGATCTACAAGCGGATGCTGGCCCATCTCGTGCGGCTGGCCCAGGGGTGGGTGTTTGATCACAAGCCCCTGCCACCGGCACTGCTGCATCTGCTGGAGCGCCGCCCCATTCCGGCATTGGTGGATCTGAACCAGCGGATCCGCCATGAACCGAATACCGCCGCTGCCGAGCTCACGGCCTTCCTGAGCAAGGCTGATGGCCTGGGGCTCTCCCTACAGGGCCCCCCCGGCACCGGCAAAACCACCGTCACCGGTGCGCTGATCGCGGAGTTGGTGGGTACTGGCCAGCGGGTTGCGGTGAGCTCCACCACCAACGAGGCCATCAACAACCTGCTCAAGCGCGTGCAGGAGTGCCTTGATGCCCGTGGCAGCAGCGCTCTGGTTGTGAAGGCCTCCAGTTCCACCGGCCACAAGGCAGACGTGAAGTCACTGGGTGGCACGAAGGTGCAGGCGCTCACCGAGAAGGATCTTCCAGACAACCCCGAAGTGCTCGGGGCCACGGTGTTCACCCTGGTGAAGGAGGCCTACGACGGTGCGCCCTTCGATCTGCTCGTGATCGATGAAGCCGGGCAGGTGCCCCTCAGCAACCTGCTCTACATGAGCCGGGTGGCCCGCAACATCCTGCTGGTTGGCGACCAGCAACAGCTCTCCCAGCCCAATCGGGCAGCCCATCCGGAGGACAGCGGCTTGAGCTGCGTCGACTACGTGATGGACAACCATCCGGTAGTGCCAGCTGACCGCGGTGTGTTTCTGGCCACCAGCTGGCGCATGCCGCCCGCGCTCACCAAGGTGGTGTCGGCGCTCTTCTACGACGGTGAACTGCAAGCCGCCGAGGCCAACAGCGCCAACCGGGTGCTGTGGGATGGGCAGCAGCAGGGGCTCCTGTTTGAAGCGGTGATGCATAACGGCAACGGCACCATCAGCGAGGAGGAGGTTGACCACATCGCTGCCCTGGTGGAGCAGCTGCACGGCAGCCCCTACGAGCGGGTGAGGCTGGTGGATGGAACACTGCAGGTACAGGAAGGCGTGCTCAACGGCCGCGACATCCTGATCACAGCCCCGTACAACCTGCAGGTGAACCTCCTGCAGCGACGCCTCGGCAACAAGGCCCGGGTGGGAACGGTGGACAAGTTCCAGGGCCAGGAGGCGCCGGTGGCGATCCATTCGCTCACCGCCAGCGACGGTGATGCCGCACCGAGAGGGCTTGGCTTCGTGCTGGATCCCAACCGCCTGAACGTGGCGATCAGCCGCGCCCAGTGCCTCTCAATCGTGGTGGGTTCTCCACAGCTGGCCACCGGCATCAGCCGCAGCGTGGCGGAGGTGCAGCAGCTCAGCCGGCTATGCCGGTTAATGGGCAGCCTTCAATAGGGAACCTCGAAAAATCCAGTAATGGCTTGATTAAGCGACCAGTCCAGTTATAATCACGAAGCGCTGTTTACTTTGGCTGTGGGGCAAAGAGGCTTCTGGGATGAGCAGAACAGAGTCTCCAAGCTT
>NZ_JAGQBY010000095.1:0-12266 GCF_024345875.1 Synechococcus sp. EJ6-Ellesmere | reverse complement strand
ATCCACGCCTGGCGGATCTGGAGGCCAAGCTCAGCTGGAGCGAGCGGCCCGGCTTTCATCGGCTCAAGGTGCGCCTCAAGCCCGAAATCGTGACCCTGGGCCGCCCTGAAGCCCGCCCCAGCGAGCGGGTGGGTACCTACGTGGCGCCCACGTCGTGGGACCGCCTGATCGGCGATCCCGGCACCCTGGTGATCGACACCCGCAACAGCTATGAGGTGGCGCTGGGCAGCTTCGAGGGGGCGATCGATCCGGGCCTGGAGCGCTTCGCTGATTTCCCTCACTGGGTGGACTCGGTGCTGCGCCCCCTGGTGGCGGAGCGCACGCCCCAGGCCCTGGCGCTGTTCTGCACCGGTGGCAACCGCTGCGAGAAGGCCACTGCTCACCTGATCGACCAGGGCTTTGGCGGGGTCCATCACCTCGAAGGCGGCATCCTGCGCTATCTGGAGCTGGTGCCGGAGCTGGGCAGCCAATCGCGGGGCGAATGCTTCGTGTTCGCTCAGCGGGTGGCTGTGAATCACCAGCTGGAGCCCGGTGAGCACAGCCTGTGCCACGGCTGCCTTATGCCCCTCTCGCCGAGCGACCGAGCGCTGGCGACCTAATGGACGGGGGTGAGCTGCCGCCATTGCGTTGATGGTCTCACCCCGGAGCGCCGCGCCCAGTTGGTGGAACGCCAGCGCCAGGTGGAGCTGGCTGAGCGGCGGGGCCAGGCTCACATCGCCCAGGTGTTCACCAGCTGAAGGGGCCCATGGCCGATCCGGTGATGCCGTCTGTGGTGGCGTCGTGGTCGACGCCCGAGGCCATCGAGGCTGTCGTGGAGGCGTTTGAGACCGCCAGCATGCCCCGCCAGCACTGGACCCACCAGGCCCACCTGCTGGTGGCGCTGGTGAGCCTGCGCCGTTGGGGCCATGACCAGGCCCTGGTCCATCTGCGCGAGCGGATCCGCGCCTACAACGAGGCCACCGGCACTCCGAACAGCGACAGCTCCGGTTACCACGAGACCCTCACCCGCTGGTTCCTGCGGGCGGTGGACGCTCACCAGGCGCGCCATCAGGAGCTGCCGCTGCCGGTGTCACTGGAGCGGCTGCTGGCCTCCCCCCTGGCAGATCCGGCCTGGCCCCTGGCGGCCTACTCGCCGGAGCGGCTGTGGTCGGTGGACGCCCGCCGCGGCTGGGTGGAGCCCGACCTGAAGCCCAGGGCCGTGCTGGCGAGCGCGGTGCCGCCGCGCCAGCGGGCCAGCGCCTATCCGGCCCCCTTCGCGGCGCGGCTGGCCGGACGGGAGAAGCGGGTGCTGGGCGACCTGTTTGGCCTGAGCCGGTTCGGTGTGAACCAGACCCTGCTGCCCCCGGGCGCTTGCACGGCCCTGCGCCATGCCCACAGCCTCCAGGATGAATTCGTCTATGTGTTGCAGGGGCATCCCACCCTGATCAGCGACGAGGGGGAACTGGAGCTGGCCCCGGGGATGGCGGCGGGCTTCGCGGCGGGCCGGGGCAATGCGCACCACCTGGTGAACCGCGGCGCCGAGACGGTGATCCTGCTGGAGATCGGCGATCGCACCCCCGGCGATCAGATCGACTATCCCGACGACGACCTGCAGGCCAGGGAGCTGGATGGCGGCTGGAGTTTCAGCCGCAAGGATGGGACGCACTGGTGAAGCGGTCTGTGCCCCATGTGCGTGCCATCCTTGCCGTGGCGGACACGCTGGTGCATTTCTCCGCCTGGAGTTCGCTGGAGCGGGCCCGCGCCTTCTTCGAATCCGAGGAGCTGGTGGCGATCCGCAAGCGGGCGGGGGTGAAGTCGCCCGAGTTCCTGTACCTCGAGGAGATCGAGCGGGGGGTGCTGTAGGTGCCCATGGCGGAACGGCCGATCCTCTACAGCTTCCGCCGCTGCCCCTATGCGATCCGGGCCCGGCTGGCCCTGGCGGCGGCGGGGGTGCGGCCCGGCCGTGATCTGGAGATGCGGGAGCTGAACCTGAAGGCCAAGCCCCCGGAGCTGCTGGAGGCCTCCGCGAAGGGCACGGTGCCGGTGCTGGTGCTGCCAGCCGATGGCACCTCAGCAGGCCAGAGCCATGGAGCTGGCTCCGTGATCGATCAGAGCCTGGCGGTGATGCGCTGGGCCCTGGAGTACCACGACCCCGGCGATCTGCTGAGGCGGGCCGACACACCGGGCCACGCGGCCGAGCGGGCGTTGATCGAGGCGCTGATTGCCAGCAATGACGGTCCCTTCAAGCACCACCTCGACCGCTTCAAGTACTCCGGCCGCTACCCCGGCGCCGATCCCGAGGAGCATCGGGCGGCGGCCCTGACGATCCTGCGCGACTGGAACGCCCAGCTGCCGCAACTGGGGGATCGGCCCTCCCTGGCGGATCTGGCCCTGCTGCCGTTCGTGCGCCAGTTCCGCCTGGCGGATCCGGAGGGGTTCGAGGCCGCGGCGGGCCTGACGGAGGTGCAGGCGTGGCTGGGGCGGTTCCTCGCCAGCCCCGAGCTGACGGCGGTGATGGCCCCGCCCTGGGCCCCGCGAGCGGCCTGGCGCTCGCCGCGCTGGCTGTATCACCTGGCCCTGGCCCCGGAATGGCGCGCCGCCAGGAGCCATGGGGTCTACCGCCGCTCCAGCCGCGGCCTGAGCCTGGAGGACGTGGGCTTCATCCACGCCAGCCACAGCCATCAGCTCGAAGCCACTCACCAGCGCTTTTACGCCGATGCGGACGATGTGCTGCTGCTCACGATCGATCCCCGGCGCCTGGCGACGGCCGGCATCGCCGTGGTGGAGGAGCCGGCCCCCGGCAGCGGCGAGCTCTTCCCCCACATCCGGGGGCCTCTGCCGCTGGCGGCGGTGCTGGCCTGGGAGCCGTTCCCCGCATGAGCCATCTGGCGGAGCTGGAGGCGTGGGGAGCGTCGCGGGGATTGCTGCTGCGTCTGCAGGTGAGCGGGCCCGCGGCGCTGCGGGGGCTGCGGGTGGGGGTGGCCCGCCGCGGCCCCGAGGGCGGCCCCCAGCTGCTGGGGGACCTCAAGGGCTGGGCGATTCCTCTGCCGGGCGGCCTCCATCTCGACACCCTGCGCATCCAGCTGCCGCGCGGAGAGCCGGCCGCTGCCCTGGTGGGTCCGCTGATCTGGGCCGCCACCTTCGCCTGGGCGCTGGAGCACACCCCCTGCCGCCGCGCCGCGCTGCTCGCCATCCGCGACGACGAGCACCAGCACCGTCGCCTGGTGCGTTACTTCCGCCGGCTGGGCTTCGAGCCCGTGCGGGAGCTGGGCGCGGGAGCCCTCGATCTGCCGCAGCGGCTGCTCTGGGGCGGCTCGGGATTGCTGATGCGGGGCGACTGCGCCGAGGGCCTGCGGCGCTGTGAGCGCTCGCTTGGTCTGATCACAGCAGCTCCCCGGGCAGGAAGCGCTGGATGAACACAGCCAGGGCCATGGGCCGGCAACGGGGCTGCCAGCTGGAGCCCCCCGGCAGCCGGCGCCAGCACCTCACCTGCAGGCAGGGAGCGGTGCGCTCCAGCAGCCGCACCTGGTAGCGGTACTCGGCATCGGCGGACTGCTCCGCGCTGCTGAGCACTTCCGCCCTGGGCTGGGTGATCAGGAAGGAGGTAAGGAATGCTGAGGCCTCGTGGTTGTGGCGCAGGGCGGTGGCGAAGCGCCAGGCGGCGCCGGTGGGGTAGCCGTCGTGGTGGAGATAGAGATGGCGCTCGGGGGTGCTGGGGAAGCCGGTGAAGGAGTAGACGGCGCGGGTGGCCAAGGGGGTGTGGCGGCAGCACTCAATGAGTGCCCCAGACGTCTCACACTCCTTGGCTGAAGGACAAACCGCTGAACGGCATGGGCCTGCCTGTGCTCCGGCGCGGTGGCGTCTTCCCGACGCGAGGCGGCCAGCTCAGTTGTCGATGAACACCGAATGGGCCGTACGCACGACCCGAGGATCGGGCTCACCGACGACGTCGTGGTCTTTGTGCTCGTACTCCAGGGCGTGGAGGACGCTGCGGATGGCGCCGAGACGGGCCCGCCTCTTCTCATTCGAGTTGACGATCGTCCATGGCGCCACGAGGGTGTCGGTGGCGAGCAGCATCTCGTTGCGAGCTTCAGTGTACGCGCTGTACTTCGCCACGCTCACCTCGTCGATGGGCGAGAGTTTCCACTGCTTGAGGGGATCCTTGCGCCGGTCGTCGAAACGCAGCTTCTGGCGGGCCTGCGACACGGTGAACCACATCTTGAAGAGCAGGATCCCACTGCCGACGAGTGATTGCTCGAAGCCGGGAACCTGGCGGAGAAACAGGGCGTGCTCCTGGGGTGTGCAGAAGCCCATCACCTTCTCCACGCCGGCCCGGTTGTACCACGACCGGTCGAACATCGTGATTTCGCCCGCCGATGGCAGGTGCGGGACGTAGCGCTGGAAGTACCACTGGGTCACCTCGGCATCGTTGGGCTTGGGCAGCGCCACATGGTCATTGCCGCGAGGATTCATATGTTGGCGGAAGCGCTTGATCGATCCACCCTTGCCCGCCGCATCGCGACCTTCGAACAGGATCACCAGGCGCTGTCCGACCGCCTTGATGTGACGTTGCGCTTTGAGCAGTTCAATCTGGAGCGATTCGAGATCCCGTTTGTAGTCTTTCTTGTCGATCGGCTCGTCGTAGGGAAGATCGTTCTGCATCTCCTCGATCGTCTCGACGGGCGATGGGCGGTGCTTCTTGCTCATGAGCTCAACGGTAGCTACGAAAAGCAAACACCACAGCGGTGCTGAGCACATTGATCACGATGTGAGGCACTCACACCCAGGCGGCGCAGGGCAGCTCCGCCTGGGTGAGCACAGTTTTCACCGCGACGTCCTGCAGATCGGGGGGATAGCCGTATTTGTTGAGGATGCGTTTCACCATCACGCGGATCCTGGCGCGGGCACTCTCGCGCAGAGTCCAATCGATTGACAGGCTCTTCTTCACCTGAGTGATCAGTTCGGCGGCGATCAGTTTGAGTTTGTCGTCGCCCATGGCCGCCGCGGCACTGTCGTTGGCGGCAAGGGCGTTGTAGAAGGCGACTTCGTCGTCGGTGAGGCCAAGGGCTTCAATGCGCTTGGTGGCGGCATCGAGTTCCTTGGCGAGGGCGATCAGCTTCTCGATCACCTGGGCCGTGGAGATGGCGCGGTTGTGGTAGGCGTTGAGGGTGGTCTTGAGCTTTTCGGAGAACACCTGGCTCTGCACCAAGTTGCATTTTGCGCGGACTTTCAGTTTAAGCGGCTAGCAGCTTGGCCCGGTGCTCTTCGAAGCTGCCTGCGATGTACTTGAGGAAGATCAGGCCGAGCACCACGTGCTTGTACTCGGCCGCGTCCATGTTGTTGCGCAGCTTGTCGGCCGTGAGCCAGAGCTTGGCCTCGAAGCCCAGTTCCGCCTTCACCTCCTCATAGAGGGGGTCATCCCAGCCGAGCGCCTCCCGAAGGGCAGGGTTTCTGGCGGGGCTGCCGGCCTTCTCCAGGGCTTCGAGGAAGTCGTCCAGCCGCTCCTGGTCGGGCATCGATGGATCAGGTCAGTTGCTGATCGCTGAATGATTCATCGCTCAGGGCTGACCGCCCCAGGGGCTCCAACCCGACTCGCGGAAGAGGCGATAGGCCACGGTGCTGTTGACGATCGGATCCAGCAGCTGGTCCGGTGTGCTGATGCCCATCGCGGCCATCAGCTGACGGTTGGCCGAGTAGTGGATCTGGAACAGCCCGAGGCAGGCCCCGGCGCAGCCGCGGGCGGTGGGGGACAGGCCGCTCTCCAGGCGCGCCAGCCGGATGGCGGACTCGTGATGCGCAGCGGGCCATACCTGGCGGATGGCAGTAAGCACCTGGGATTGGCCCGCTTGATTGGCTTCAGCAGCGGGAGTCAGCCAGGGAGTGGCCCCAAGGGCCAGGGTTGCACCGAGCAACAGGGGGATGGCGCGACCGGCAGAAACAGCGTGAAAAGGCATCGATCCACCCAGCCAATTGCGCCGGACGGTATCGGCTCAGAGGCGGCTTGACCAGTGGCTGGCTGAAGTGGGTGCCCTTCAAAGGTTGGCATTTTTGCAGTCTTTGCCCCATTTCTGATAGCAGAGACCATTGTCTCGGCAATCAACACGGTTCAACGGAGCGTCGAAATGCTGAGCAAACATCTTCTGGACAATGTCCGAAGGTGCCGTCCCGACCACCTCCTGAGTGATGCTGCAGGGGGAGCCCGCGGCATTGGCTTTGACCACGGATGCGTTCAAGGTGGAGGCCAGAACCAAAGCCAGCATTCGCTTGTTGCCAGGGTGATTCCCAGCCTAAGGCTGAGCCATGGCCGCTTGTGTTGATCGGGTCATTGAGATGTTGCCAGGTCTATCTGGGCAGGAGTTTCGTGGCGCGATTTCTTGGTTTCAATCCAGTGATCATTGAACGTTGATGATCGACAGAAGTCGTCTTCGAGGCTGCGGCGGCGGTGAGCTGCCTGCTTCGGGCTGTGGGCCCCTCCACGGCTTGGCCATCAGCGCTCAAGGGCGCAGGTCGCCAGCGATGGGACCAACTGAGGGAGGCGCGGGCAGCAGCGGTGTGGGGTCCACCGCCACCAGTCCCCGAGGCTGCCGTTGGCGCAGTTCCAGGTGCAGGTGCGGGCCGCTGGCATTGCCGCTCTGGCCCACCAGGCCCAGGGGCTGCCCGGCCCGCAGGCTCTCGCCAGGGCTCACGCTGGCCTCCAGGAGGTGGGCGTAGAGGCTTGACCAGCCGCCGCCGTGGTCGATCAGCACCGTGAGGCCGTAGCCCGAAATCACATCGACCCGCTGCACCCGGCCCCCGTTCACGGCCAGCACGGCGGTGCCCTCTGGCGCGATCAGATCCACTCCGATGTGCATGCGCCAGGCCCCGCGGGCGCTCGCGTAACGCCAGCCCCAGGGGTCCTGCTCGCTGGCGGGGCGGGCCAGGGGGTAATGCAGCGGCTCCGGGGGTCTGGCGGCAGCCTCGCCAGGCCCCGGCGGTTGCCCTTCGAGGGCAAGATCGCCCACTGCGACTACGGGGGGAACCGTTGCCGGCCGCTCGGGCCTGGGGGCCTCAGTCCAGGACTCGTCTTCAGAGCCCGCGCCGCTGGCCGAGTCGGGGATCAGCGGCACGGCGATGGCTGGCGGCGTGTGGATCAGGGCGGCACCCCAGAGTGCGCCCAGCAGGGTGAGCAGCCGCATCTCCGGGTTCAGCCGGAAGCGGGCAGGGGCCGTCGGGCGCAGCACAGGCCGTGTCGCCACCGACCGTGGCGTTGCAGACAGAGGCGTTGTACCGCCCTCAGATCCGCCGCACCACCACCACGCCGCGGCTGCGGCCTGAGCTGGTGTCGGTGGTGCGGATCGCCTGCCAGAGATCCGTCAGGGGCACCCACACCGACGGGTAGCGGTAGCGGGCCACGTCCAGGATCAGCACCCGATCCGTGGCGGCGTTGTAGGCAGCCAGCGGGGAGATGTGGCCGCCGCCGGCCTGGCCCAGCGCCTTGCGGTCGTAGTTCACCAGCAGGCGATCACTGCTCTGAGCGAGATTGCTGCGTACCAGCAGCCGGAACTGGGCCAGGCTCAGCCGATCGCCGTGGATGGCCCGGGCCTGCAGCCCATGGCTGGCCAGAAGATCCCCCAGCTCCTGCAGGGTCATCCCCTGGCGGGCCACCACCTCAGGGCTCAGCACCGCCCGGGTGGCGGCGGCCTCGAACACGTTCTCCTGGGTCCAGAAGCGGTAGCTGCCGTAACCCGCCGCCGACGGGGCCGGCACCGCCAGGCTGTTGAGCACCATCACCATGCTGGCCACGCCGCAGTAGGTGAGGTTGGCCTGGGTGAGGAACTGCTCCGCCAGCGGTCCGTAGTCGGCGCGATCGGCGCTCTGCAGCAGCAGGGTCTGCCCCTGGGGCTCCGGCAGGGGGATCGTGGCCGCCGCCGGTTGGGTCAGGGCACGGGGCAGCGGCGGCGGCAGGGCCACCAGCGCCAGACCCAGAACGGCCGGCAGGACACGACAGCGGCGGGTGGCAGGCAGGGTCAGGGCGATCCATCTAGGGTTCGCGCCAGTGTGGCCCCGCCTGATGGCCTTTGAGGTGTCTGAGGCACGGATGCATGGCATCCGCTGGATTCTCACCAGTGCCTGGCTGCTGATCATCGCCTCGCTCTTCTACGACCCCTGGACGCCGCGCTTCACCGAGGTGGATCACCCCTGGAGCCCCCTGCGCCTGCCCGACACCTGCGTTCCGGTGCAGGGTGTCTGCCTCAGCGAGGCCCCTTATCCCCTGGGCACCACGCTGTTCTGGGGCGCCGTGGTGCCGGCGGCGGTGCTGATCCTGCTGCTCTTCGGCCACGAGCTCTGGCGCCGGGTCTGCCCGCTCTCCTTCCTCTCCCAGATTCCCAGGGCCCTGGGCCGGCAGCGTCAGCGCACCAAGGTCAACCCGCGCACAGGGGACCGCCGCCAGCAACTGGCCAAGGTGGCCGACGACTCCTGGCTGGCTCGTCACTACTCCCAGCTCCAGTTCGGCTGGCTGTTCGTGGGCCTCTGCGGGCGGATCCTCTTCTTCAACGCCGACCGGCTGGTGCTGGCCGGCTGGATGCTGTTCACCATTGCCGCCGCCATCAGCGTGGGCTGGCTCTATGGCGGCAAGGCCTGGTGCCAGTACTTCTGCCCGATGGCGCCTGTGCAGAGCGTCTACTCCACCCCGGCGGGCCTGCTCGGCAGCAAGGCCCACCTGAGCGAGAAACCGATCACCCAGTCGATGTGCCGCACCGTTCTGCCCGACGGCAGTGAACAGAGTGCCTGCGTGGCCTGCCAGCAGCCCTGCATCGACATCGACGCCGAGCGGATGTACTGGACGCGGCTGAGCAGCCGTGAGTTCAGCTTCGAGCGCTATGCCTACGTGGGCCTGGTGGTGGGCTATTTCCTCTACTACTACCTCTATGCCGGCAGCTGGGACTACTACTTCTCAGGCGCCTGGTTGCGTCAGAGCGATCAGTTGTCGCTGCTGCTGCGGCCCGGTCTGTTCCTCTTCGGCCAGAGCCTGAACGTGCCCCGGCTGGTGGCGGTTCCGCTGGTGCTCGGATTCTTCACCTGGTTGGGGGTGCGTGTGGGCCGCTGGATCGAGCGCAGCGGCCGCTTCGGGCGTCATCAGATCTTCGTGCTGGCATCGTTTCTGGTGTTCAACTTCTTCTTTCTCTTCTCCGGCCGGCCGCTGCTGCTGCTGCTGCCCGCCTGGGTGCAGACCCTCTTCGATGCCGTTGTGGTGGCGGTGAGCAGCCTCTGGCTCTACCGCTCCTGGGAGCGCAGCGCTGATCTGCACCAGCGCGAGAACCTGGCCAGCCGCTTCCGCCGCCAGCTGGAGAAGCTCGATCTCGATGTGGGGCGCTACCTCGATGGGCGCCAACTGGCCGACCTCAGCCCTCATGAGGTGTATGTGCTCGCCAAGGTGCTGCCGGGCTTCACCCGCGAGAAGCGCCAGCAGGTGTACAAGGAGGTGGTGCGGGAGGCCCTGCAGGAGGGCTATGCCAATGCCTCCAGCAGCCTGGAGGTGCTGAGCCAGATGCGGCGGGAAATCGGCATCACCGATGAAGAGCACAGCCTGCTGCTCGAATCGGTGGGGGTGGAGAACCCCGACCTGCTCGATCCCGACGGCCGCCGCAGCCTTGAGGATCAGATCCGCCTGAGCGGCTACAAGAAATCCCTGGAGCGGCTGATGCTGCTCAAGAGCCGCCAGGCCGATCCCGAGGTGATCCGCAACCTGCGCAGCCAGTACTCGATCAGCCCCGATGAGGAGGCCAGCGTGCTCGAAGGCCTCGCCCCCAGCACTGGTGCGCTGCAGAAGCTCGAGGCGATGCTGCAGCGCTTCTCCGAGCTCAGGCGGGCCCGTCTAAGCCTGCTGCAGCGGGTGCTGGAGGATCAGCCGCTGGTGCGAGATCTGCTCGCCGATTCACTGCTGCAACGCCAGGACCTGAGCTTGCGCGCCATGCTCAGCGTGCTGGCAGAGCTGAAGGAGCAGCCTGAAGCGCTGAAGTTGGCGGCCCGGCTGCAGGCCCTGAGGCCGGTCAACCTCCCTGTCGTGCTTGCTGAGGGCGACTGGGAGCAACACCTCTCCCCGTCGGTGCTGGCTCTCCTGCAACAGGAGCCCCAAGGCGCCGCGGATGAGCCGCCGGCCTATTCCCTCGCCGACACCCTCTCCAGCCTGGAAGATCTGCTGCAGGAGCGCACACCGCTGCTGCGTGCCGCCGCCCTGTTCCTGCTGGCGCAGCTCGATCTCAACCGGGCCCGGTTCCTGGCCAGTGGCCTCGATCCAGCTGCCGCTCCGGTTCCGCTGGCCGAGGTGATCAGGGCCTTGCAGACGCCGACGGCGCCGGTCCCCGAACTCCAGGATCTACCCGAACTGGAGATGCGAGTCCACCTGGCCGCCAGCGATTTCTTCCGCGGCACCAGCCACGCCAGCCTGGAGCAGCTGGCGGCGGTCTCGGAGCTGCGCCGCTTCGGCGCCGGGGAGCTGATCACGGAAACCGGTGACACCTGCCGCGAACTGCTGCTGCTGATCTCAGGGCGGGCAGAGGTCCGCTACCAGGAGGCCGGAGGTGTCCGCCTCGAGCCTCTCCAGCCCGGCCAGGTGCTCGATGAGCTGGAGGTGCTCAGCCACAGCGCCTCGGAGAACACGATCCTGGCCCAGGAGGAGGGCACCCGGCTGCTGGCGGTGCCGGTGGATGGCTTCGATGCGGTGCTGGAGCGTGACCCCGATTTCGCCCGCAGGGTGTTGCAACTCGAGAGCCGCCATCTCCAGAGCCTGATGCAGTCGCTGCACAGCTGAGGGATCAGCGGCCTCGGTCGTCCATCCCGGGAACCACATCCCAGTGATGGTCGGCCATCAGGGCCTGGGTCTGCTCCGGGTTGAGCAGCCTGGCGTTGTGATAGCCCCCCGTCACACCGCCCTGGCGGTTGCGCAGCACCAGAGCCCGGTCATGACCGGGCGGGCGGCTCACGCGCCGGACCAGCAGGGTGGGGAACTCCATTGGGGGGTGCGGTGCAGGGGACCTGCAGGGCTCAATCAACCGCAGATCCCCGCATCCGCCAGCCCCTCAGGCGCTGATGTGACGGATGAGGTCAAGGCATTTGCAGGAATAGCCCCACTCGTTGTCGTACCAGGCCACCACCTTCACGAAGGTGTCGGTGAGGGCGATGCCGGCGCCGGCATCGAACACCGAGGTGCAGGTTTCACCGAGAAAATCCGACGACACCACCTCGGCCTCGGTGTAGCCCAGCACTCCAGCCATGGGCCCCGCGGCGGCCGCTTTCATCGCGTCCTTGATGGCCTCGTAGCTGGCGGGTCGCTCCAGATTCACGGTGAGATCCACCACCGACACATCCGGGGTGGGCACGCGGAAGGCCATGCCGGTGAGCTTGCCGTTGAGGGAGGGGATCACCTTGCCCACCGCCTTGGCGGCGCCGGTGGAGGAGGGAATGATGTTCTGGCCGGCTCCGCGGCCACCGCGCCAGTCTTTCGCCGAAGGGCCATCCACCGTTTTCTGGGTGGCGGTCATGGCATGGACCGTGGTCATCAGCCCGTCGCGGATGCCGAAGTTGTCATGCAGCACCTTGGCGATCGGGGCCAGGCAGTTGGTGGTGCAGGAGGCGTTCGAGACGATGTCCTGGCCGGCGTAGGTGTGGTGGTTCACCCCCATCACGAACATCGGCGTGTCGTCCTTGGAGGGGGCCGAGAGCACCACCTTCTTCGCGCCCGCCTGGATGTGGGCCCGCGCCGAGGCGTCGGTAAGGAACAGACCGGTGGATTCGAGCACCACATCGGCGCCGACGGCCCCCCAGTTCAGGTCCGCCGGATTTCGCTCGGAGGTCACCCGGATGGCCTTGCCATTGACGATCAGCTGGCCGTCGCGGGTCTCCACCTCGCCGCGGAAGCGGCCGTGGGTGGAATCGTGGCGGAGCATGTAGGCGATGTACTCGAGGTCGATCAGATCGTTGATCGCCACCACATCGATCCCCTCGATCTCGAAGCTGCGGCGAAACACCAGCCGCCCGATCCGACCGAATCCGTTGATCCCCATGGCAATCGCCATCTCGTCACCTCTGAGCGGTTGTGCTGCAACCTCTCACCCTACCGGCAGCCTCCGGGTCAACTCCTGCTTCAGCCCAGCCAGTTGAGGAAGCGCTGGATCACCACGGCGTTGCTGATGTCCACGAAGAAACCCGCCACCAGCGGCACGATGATGAAGGCCTGGGGTGACGGACCGTAGCGGTGTGTCACCGCCGCCATGTTCGCCATGGCGGTGGGGGTGGCCCCCAGGGAG
>NZ_JAGQBY010000094.1:0-12302 GCF_024345875.1 Synechococcus sp. EJ6-Ellesmere | reverse complement strand
TTCCTGGTGCTGGGGGACAGCGGCTCGGCGCGCTATGGCGCCAGCAGCCCCCAACGGAAGGTGGCCGAGTTGCTCTTCTCCAACCAGGAGGGCGTGGGTTTTGTGCTCCACGCCGGGGATGTAGTGTATCTGGTGGGCTCCAGTGAGCAGTACCCGCGCAACTTCATCAGGCCCTACCGGGAATGGCTGGTGGGTGGCGACGACTGGCGCCGCCTGCGGTTCGACGAGATGACCTTCCGCCTGCCGTTTCTGCCTGTGCCGGGGAACCACGACTACTACGACCTCTCGCGGCCGCTGGTTCTGCTGGCGGGGCTCTCAAACCCCGTGCGCCGCCTCTGGCCGAGCCTGGTCTTCGATGTGGGGAGCCATGGCTCCCACGTGGGCGAGGCCTATGCCAGAGCCTTCCTCGACGGGCTCGCTGGCCTGCCGGAGGAGGAGCTGGCCGGGCACCTCGATCGGCACTACCGCGCCCAGCTGGATGGCCATCGCTGCCTGGCCTACCGCCCGGGGCAGTTCACCCGCCTGCCCAACCGCTATTACCACTTCCGATGGGCCGGCGTCGATGTGTTTGCACTCGATTCGAACACCCTCAACCAGGACGGGCCTGGCCTGGAGAAGGCTGGAAGTGGCGATCCCAGCCAACGGAACTGGCTGCGGGAGGCGCTGGTGACCTCCTGGCGCAACCCCCGGGTGCGCGGCCGGATCCTGGTGCTTCACCATCCGCCCTATGCCAGCGAAACCAGCAAGTGGCGGGAGCCGCAGACGCTGGCCGTGCGCCGTCAGCTGCGCGGGGTGCTTGATCTGGTGGCCGCCGAGGTGGGCAATCCCACGCCGCAGCGGCCCCTGCTCAATCTGGTGCTCACCGGCCATGCCCACTGTCTGGAACTGATGCGAAGCGGAGCCACCGGCCATGGGGACAGCCATATTCCCTGGCTGATCTGCGGCGGAAGCGGCTACAGCCTGCGGCGCCAGCGGCCCCAGGGGGGGACGCTGCTGGAAGGCCCCCCGGGGCAGGAGCGGACCGTGGCCCACTCCGAGCTGTTCGTGGGACGCACGGGCCATGGCGGCGCCTTACGGCGGCGCTTCACGGCCCTTCGGGTCGATGCAGCGGCGGGAGCTCCACTGAAGCTCACGCTCCGGCCCCTCGTGACCGAAAAGGTGTCGGGGGACTGGCGCAAGGAGCAGCTGGCACCGATCAACCTGTAGAGATGATCCAGCCACAGCCAGCTCCGGTGTCCCTCGCCATCGCCCTGCTCACGGTGTCGGATCGCCGCAGCGCCGATCCCTCCAGCGGTGACCCCTCAGGCGATGCCCTGCTGCAACGGCTGGAGGGAGCGGGTCACCGCCTGGCCGAACGACAGCTGGTGGCCGACAACCGCTACGCCATCCGCGCCGCGTTGAGCACCTGGATTGCCGATCCGGCGGTGCAGGTGGTGATCACCAGCGGTGGCACGGGCCTCACCGGCCGCGACGGAACGCCCGAGGCGGTGGCTCCCCTGCTGGACAAGACGATCGAGGGTTTTGGGGAACTGTTCCGGGTGCTCTCCTTCGAGGCGATCGGCACCAGCACCCTGCAGAGCCGCTGCCTGGCCGGAGTGGCCAACGGCACGATCCTTTTCGTGCTGCCCGGCTCCCTCGACGCGGTATCCACCGCCTGGGACCGCCTGATCCACGCTCAGCTCGACAACGGAACTCGACCCTGCAACCTGGTCCAGCTGCTGCCACGGCTGAACGAAGACCCACGCCAACCGGCGACGAATCCAGGATGAAAAGGTGAACCCTGAACCACGTCCGTCAGGGGCAACCTGTGAAATGAGCCGACGATCGGACACAGCGGCGGGCATGGCCAAACAGGTGGCGGGACAGACCGTGGGACGGGTGGAGGCCATCTGGCGCTACCCGGTCAAGTCGATGCTGGGCGAAAGCCTTGAAGCCGCGTCCATCGGCCGCGCTGGCCTGCTCGGCGACCGGGCCTATGCCCTCTGGGACCACGCCACCGGCCGGGTGGCCAGCGCCAAGAACCCCAGGCTCTGGAAGACCCTGCTCGGCTTTGCGGCCCATTGCCTGGAGTCGCCCCAGGAGGGAGCTGGAGCCACAGCTGTGGCGATTACAGCCCCTGACGGAGCGCAGGGCAGCCCAGACGGAGCCAGGGTGATCAGCAGCGACCCCACCGTGGACAGCTGGCTCTCGCAGCGGCTGGGCCGGGAGGTGAGCTTGCTGGATCAGGCTCCGGAGGGGGCCAGCCTGGATCAGTACTGGCCTGAGGTGCCGGAGAGGGAGTTTCAGGATGTGGTCAACGAACTGGTACTCCCCAGCGGCACCTTTTTCGATTCCTGCCTGATCCATGCCATCAGCACCGCCAGTTTGGAGCGGCTGCGGCAGCTCGAGCCTCAGCTCGACTTTGCCGTGGAGCGCTTTCGTCCCAACCTGCTGATCCGCCCGGAAGCTGGCAGCAGCGGGTTTGTCGAGGAATCCTGGATCGGCCACAGCCTTGGCCTGGGGGATGACCTGCGTCTTCATGTCAACGACGGCTGCCCCCGTTGCGTGGTGACCACGCTGGGCCAGGGGGAACTGCCGGAAACCCTGGAGATCCTGCGGGCCACCGCCCGGCACAACAACGTGGTGGCCGGGATCCGCCTGAGCGTGACCAATCCCGGCGAAGTCCGCGTCGGAGATCCGGTCACCCTGCTGGACTGAAGCCAAGGGTGATCGATCTGGCTGGGGAGATTCGGGAAGAGGCTCTCAGCTTTCGCTCAGCCAGTAGAACTGACCACCCTGCAGCGCGATGCAACCGTCGTATTGCGAGGGCTTGATTCCGCTGTAGAGATCTGTATAGTTCGCCCGCGGGTTGATGCCATAGCGGCTGTAGCTTTCCAACTCAAGCTGCTGGGGATGATCGTCAAAGTTGGCGATCACGAACACCTTTTCCGAGCTCCTGAGATGGTTGTAGCGGAGGTAACAGAGAAGATGCTGGTTGTCGGAATGCATCAGCTCGCGGTTGTTGAAATCGGCAAAGGCGGATATCTCCTTGCGGATGGAGATCATTCGCTTCATCGCCGTGAAGATCCTGCATTCCACTGTGCCGCGCTGATGCCGCAGGGCGGCCTTCTCCCAGTCAATCTTGGGTCGGTGGACCCAGCGGCTGTCGTTGGACTTGCTGGGATCGTCGATATAACTGTAGTCGTTGAGTTGACCCAACGCATCACCATTGTAGATCAGCGGGATTCCGCCAAAGGAAAGAATGACGCCATTAAGCAGCAGAATTTTGCTGATGGCCATATCGATCAGCCCTTGATCACCTTTTTCCAAGGCCGATTCAAGCCCCGCCAAGGAGGCAAGAGAGCCACAGATTCTTGCGTCACCAGTTGAGTCGTTACGCATGAACTCCAGCCCTCTGGCGGTATCAGAGAACTTGCCGGTGAAGTAATCAATCAGAAACATGCGGTGGGAATGGGGCTCATAGCCTGCAGCGGCAATATCCTTGTCATCAAAGCCAAAGCCGATGTCGTCATGACAACGAACATAAGTTAGCCAGGTGGCTCGATCCAACTTTGTAGGCAGACTCTTGATCCCTTCTCGCAACAACTTGGTGTTCCGCGTGGCAATACCGTCCCAGAGGAGTGCCATCAATGTGGCATTATAAGCAATCTCACATTCCTTCGCCACGATGGCATCCTCGCCAAAGTATTTCGCTACCTCACTTGGTGCCACAATGGCCTCAGCAATGAACAGAACACCAGGGGCTGTGACCTGACAACAGTCCTTGAGGAGTTGCAGAATCAGGTGAGCCTTGCGTTCGTTCTGGCAAGTTGATCCCAGCTTCTTCCAGAGGAAGGCGACAGCGTCGAGCCTGAGCACATCGACGCCTTGGTTGGCCCAGAACAGCACGATCGAGAGGATCTCGATGAAGACTTCAGGATTGCTGTAATTCAGATCCCACTGGTAATCGTGAAACACTGTCATCACCCAGCGCTTCATCTCCTCGTTCCAGGTGAAGTTACCGGGATCAGTTACCGGGAACACCATCGGCATCCCCTGCTCGAACACATCCGGCACCGACCTGTCTTCGAAGGTGAGATAGTAATTTTGGTAGCGCGGATCGCCATCCTTCGCCTTCAAGGCCCATTCATGCTCATCTGAGGTGTGATTAAGAACGATATCAAGAACCAACAGAATGCCGCATTTCCTGAATTGCTCAGAGATGCGCTGAATATCGTTAAGATCCCCAACTCGACTATCGATTTCGCGGAAGTTGCTGATGGCATAACCACCATCACTCTGACCCGCCGGGCACTTAAGAATTGGCATGATATGCACCATGTTGACTCCCAGCTCCTGGAAGTAACTGATCTTGCCAGCCAAGTCCCCAAGATCATTGGCAAATCCATTGGTGTAGAGGGCCATGCCCACCCACTTCTGAGAGAGGAACCAGTTGTGGTCCTGCTCTCGGCTCATTTCGATCCGCTCAGATTCCTCCGATCGGTAAATATAACCTTCCGCCATGGTCTCCACCAAACGAACGCTCTGGGGCTGAACGTCTTCTCGATCTCCATAAAGCGTGGAGAAGAGCGAATGGATCGCATAAAAGTTGGCGCCAAGGCGGGTGTAAAAATATCTGAGATTCTGTCGCTTAATCTCTGGCCTCAATTCATCGAGGATTGAGTTCAACAGGGAATGAGAGATCTGCTCGTACATCAGGAAGTCAACGGTGGGAGAAAAGGGTCTCGAAAAGAGAATCGAATCAGCTGGGGCCCGGGACTAGCGCCTGGCATCTGCCTCGCGAAATCAGCGAGCAACGTCAATAGGTAAACGCTGAATCGGTCTATAGAATCCAGGCCTTGGTTTCAGGATGGAAGTGCACCAGGCCTTCAAGAATTCCCGCGCTATAATTGCCATTCATGCCCAGAAAGTCGCCCTTGGCCACATACAACGACTGGTCGGTTCCCCGTTGACTGGAGCCTGCGCTGGCGTCCCGGAGCACATCTGGATGAGCATTGGCCACCAGAACGGAGGGGACGGGGCTCACCAGAATCGGCAGGTCATTGCCGCTGTCACCAGCAAACACCGTGCTGCTGGGGAGGAACCCCTGCTGCTGCATCAGGAACTCCACCGCGTGCAACTTGGTGGCCCGCTCGGGCAGGATATCGAGCAGGCCCACCTGAGCTTGTTCATCGACACTGTAGATCCAGCTGGATCGGGCCTGCAACTCCCGCAGCCGTGCCTCCATCACCCGACGAAGGCTGCCGAGGTCAACGCCCAGGGGCAGAAAGTAACTGAGCTTGTAGGTGCTCTGGCGATCCTGACCCTGCAGGGTGAGATCCTCGATGGTGGTGAAGGCCTCCGAGATCGCCCCACTGCTCAGCCCTGGCCAGTCGGTGGCGATCTCCACTTGCCAGGCCGTCGACTCCAGCCAATGCCCCGGCGGTTGCCACTGGTACATCCGGCTGCCGACATCACCGATCACCCAATCGGGCCTGGGGATCCCGAACTGCTCGATCGCCTGCTCCACCAGCGCCAGATGACGGCCGGAGACATAGGCCAGGGTGACCTCAGGCCGGGCCACCAACGCCGCAAAGCGATCGCGGGCCCCAGCCGACTCCGGCGACTCACCATTGGGCAGAAGGGTGCGATCGAGATCTGTGCAGAGCAGCAGTCGCGTCATGGCTGAGGGGGTGGTGTGGGCTGTTCAGTCAGGTTCCAAGGATCATGACCCGATCAGAAGAACCCGTAGTGCCTGATCGCTTCAAGGATTCCCCAGGCATGGGCTCCATTGGCAAAGTAGATCTGCTCGTTTTCACTGAGGTTGGAGAGTTCTTCCTGGTGCCTGTTGGAGACCACCACTCCAAGGGTGTTGCCACGCAGCATGTCGGCGTCGCCACCAGAGCCGCCCGTGACAAGGGTGCGCTCGAGCGGAATGTTGTATTGGTTGGCGACATACCGCAGGGCCTGCCCCTTGGAGGCCCGGGCCGGCACAATATCGAGGTATTGACCGAAAGAGAGGGTGGCATTCACCGAGAGCTCCTGCTGGCGCAGGAAGGCATGAATGTCCTCGAGGGGGGGAGCCAGCTCGCCGTCGTAGTAGTACGACACTTTGAAGCGGCTCTGTTCATTCTTGGGCTGGGGAGACAGCCCCGGCAGCGACTCCAGCACCCGGCGCAACACCTGGGGAGTCCAGGAGTGATCAATGTGATGGCTCCAGGCAATATCGGCAAACAGCTCGGAGGTGTAATAGATCTCCGTTCCCAGGCTGGTGATCAGCACATCCGGAGTGGGGATGTTGTAGCGCTTGAGGATGGTCAATACAGAATCGAGCCGCCGGCCTGTGGCAATCCCGAACAGGAACTGGCGGCGGTGGGTGCGCACCACCTTGGCGAACTGCTCCAGGGCTTCGGTATCTCCCAGCAGGGTGTTGTCGATGGCTGTGAACAGGGCCCGGTTCCTGTAACTGCTGAACTGATGGGTCGCTGGGGGCTGGACCAACGGTTTCGGCTTCGACACCACCGGCTGGAGCATGGACAGATAGGCCTTGGCGTGGGCCTCCCAGGAATAGAAGCGGGCGATGTTGCTGAGTCCGTTGCCAGAGAGCTCATCCCAGCGCCTGGGCTTCTCCAGGATGGAGAGGATGGCCTCAGCGATGTCCTCGCGGCTGAGGGGATCCACCAGCAGGCCGTTGTGGCAATTGCCGATGATGTCGACCGGACCACCGTTCTCGGTGGCCACCAGCGGCAGGCCACTGGCGGCGGCCTCCAGCAGGGTGAGGCCGAACGGTTCGGTGAGGGCGGGATTGACGAACACTCCCCTGGAGGCCGCCGCCAGGCGGTAGATCTCAGGAACCTGCTCGGAACTGTGGTGCTTGGGCAGGGCCACATGGCCATAAAGATCGAAGAAATCGATCACCCAGAGCAGTTCCGTCAAGACCGACTGAGCCCCGTCATTGAGCTCACGGATGTCGTCACGGTTGCCAGCCACGATCACCAGATTGGCCAACTCCTGAAGGCGCTTGCTCTGGCCATAGGCCTCCAGCAGCGAGACGATGTTCTTACGCTCATCGGGCCGAGACAGGGCCAGGATCATCGGCTTGGCCGGCTCCCGCAGGAACAGGCTGAGCGTGTCCTGAAAGTCTTGAGCGAGTGAAGGCTGACCCTGGACGGGGGGGTGAAATTGCTCGAGGTCTGTACCCGGCGGAATCACCGCCATCTTCTCAGGCGTGTAGTAATCGTAAAGCTCGTATTGGCTTTCGATTTCATTGCGCGTGCTGGTGATCACCAGCTCAGCACAACTGAGAGTATCCTCCTCGGCGCTGATCCGCGCCTGCATGTGATAGCGCTGCTCGATCTGATCGATGCCCATACCAACGGCAAGTAACCGGCGGTACTTGTCGCGACCGAGGGAGTGGCCCGTATGAATCAGTGGCAGACCTGTGAGATTCGAGAGCCGCACGCCCACATAGCCAGCATCGGCGTAATGGGTGTGGACGACATCCGGCATCCGGGGCTGCTCAGCCAACCAGGTGGAGAGGTGGTCAGCGAAACTGTCCATGTGGGGCCAGAGCTGCTCCTTGGGCAGGTACTCATTCGGGCCTGCCTTGACTCGTACGATCTGAAGATTCTCGGCCAGCTTCTCAATCGGAACGGCATAGTCTGGACTGACGTGATCATCATCAACCAGGCGAGTAACCAGATCCACCCGCTCTACGCCCTTTTGCCTGGCGAGGGCCTTGGCCAGTTCAACCACGTATTTCGTCTGACCGCCGGTGTCGGCATCGCGACCGAGCTCAAGATCCTGGCCGCGAATCAATCCATGCAAACTGATGAGAAGAATATAGAGACCACTGGGGTCAGCTGTATCAACCATGATCGCCTGGGGACAAGTGATTCAAGAATGCGTGGCACACGGGAGAAGCATGGAGATAAAACGCCCAGGCAAGAGCATGGAGTTACTCCTCCTTGATTAATCCATGCGCTAATAATACACATTTCCGGGCATTCCGTCAAGTCTTTATCGTGTCTCCAGAACTTTCATTCAGTAATAGCAAACCGTCAGGAGTGCAGGCGCAACGGCAGTCAGTCGCAGAAGGGGGTTTCCAGCTCTTGCCCGGGGGCGTTGAGGCGAGCCAGCAAAGCCGTGGGGCCCCGATCGCAATGCGGAGCAAGGGTCTCAGCCGGCGCAAGAGAGAGATCGAGACCTGACTGGACGCGGCGCTGAGGTGGACATCCGAGGCCAGATCCGGCAGGGACGGCAAGGCGATGAACAGCCTTGACAGTCCGAGCCTGGTCCCAGGCAGGCGAAAAAATCTGTGGCGTGCGCACCCTGCCTGGAAGCCGCGTGGATCGTATCGGTCCAAGGGGGCGGTGCTGCCAGCGGCGGGGCACGCCATCCTGAAGGGGTTGCCACCGCAGGGAGCTTCGTGAAGGCAGAACCGCCCGGGTCCAGCAGCGCCCCTGAGCTCGGCGGCGGCTGGCCGGTGATCGAGGGCTGGGCCAAGGCCACCCTTTCCCCGAAGGGCCCCCTGCTCTGGCAGACCCTTCTGCACAAGAGCGCCTGCCTCTCCTGCGCCTGGGGCACGGGCGGCCAGAACGGCGGCTTTCGCGATGAGCTGGGCGAACCGCTGCAACGCTGCCTCAAAAGCGTCGAGGCGATCGGGGCGGAACTGCAGCCGGCGGTGCCCGAGGCGGTCTTCGGCCAGCGCAGCCTCCAGGAGCTGCAGCGCCTCAGCTCCCTGGAGGCCGACCGCCTCGGCCGCCTCAGCCATCCCCTGATCCTGCGCGAGGGTCGCAGCCACTATGAGCGCCTCAGCTGGGACGACGTGCTGGAGCTGGCCGAAACGGCCTTCCGGCGGCCGCCGGAGCGGGTGGCCTCCTACAGCTCCGGCCGCTCCTCCAATGAGGCCGCCTACCTCTTGCAGCTGCTGCTGCGGGCCTGGGGCTCCAACAACCTGGCTGACTGCTCCGACCTCTGCCACGCCCCCTCCACAGTGGGCCTCAGCGAGGTGTTCGGCTCCGGCACCTCGATGGTGAGCCTCGAGAGCCTGCAGCAGGCGGAGTGTGTGGTGCTGGTGGGCTCCAACGCCCCGGCCAACCACCCACGGCTGATGAACGAGCTGATCCGTCTGCGCGAGCGCGGCGGCAGCGTGATCGTGATCAACCCGGTGCTGGAGGTGGGGCTGCTCAAGTTCGGCTCGCCGGCCTTTCCGATCAAGTCGATGCTGCGGGGCTCGGAGATCGCCTCGCTGTTCCTGCAACCGGTGCCGGGCAGCGACACGGCCGTCTTCCTGGGCATCCAGAAGGCGTTGCTGGAGGCCGGCCAGATCCGTTACGCGTTCCTGGCGGCCCACGCCGAAGGCGCCGAAGCGGTGCTGGAGCAGCTGCGCGCCACCCGCTGGGAGGCGATCAGCGCCTGCTGCGGCCTCAGCCGCGAGGAGCTGGAGCATGCCGCGGCCGTGATCGCCCGCTCCAGCGGCGTGGTCTTCGCCTGGGCGATGGGGATCACCCACCACGCCAACGGCACCGCCAACGTCCATGCCATCGCCAACACCGCCCTGCTCAGCGGCAACGTGGGTCGACCCGGCGCGGGCACGATGCCGATCCGCGGCCACTCCAACGTGCAGGGCTTCGGCTCCATGGGGGTGACGGTGAAGCTGCGCGCCGAGATGCAGCAGGCCCTCGAAGCGCTGCTGGGCCGTCCACTCAGCCGGGTGCCCGGCTACGACACCCGCGCCCTGATCGAAGCGGCGGAGGCCGGAGGGGTGGACACCCTGCTCTGCCTGGGGGGCAACCTCTGGGGCGCCAACCCGGATTCGCAGCAGGCCCGCCGCGCTCTCGGCCGCATCGACACCGTGATGTACCTGGCCACCAAGCCCAACCAGGGGCACTTCCATGGCCTCGGCGCCCGCCAGACCCTGGTGCTGCCGGTGTTCAACCGCTTCGAGACCCCGCACCGCACCACCACCGAATCGGGCAACAACTTCGTGCGCCTGAACGAACCCGGCAGCACCCACCTCAGGCGCGCCGACCTGATCAGCGAGGTGGGCTTCCTGGCCGAGCTGGCCCGGCGGCTGATGGGCAGCGAGCCCGTCGACTGGGGCCGCCTGCAGGATCCCGTCTACGTGCGCCAGCTGATCGCCCGCACGGTGCCCGGCTATGGCCCGATCGCGGAGATCGATGCCACCAAGCGCGAATTCAGCGTGGAGGGGCGGGTGTTCGAGCAGCCCAGCTTCCCCACGCCTTCAGGGAAAGCACGGATGGAGCCCACGCCCCTGCCGGCGCTGGAGCTGCCCGAGCCGGCCCACTTCGGTGGCCTGGCGCCGGGGGAGAGCGGCCTGGTGCTGGCGCTGATCACCGCCCGCAGCTACGGCCAGCACAACACCGTGGTCTACAAGGCGGGCGACGCCTACCGGGCCATGCCCCACCGCCAGACGATCCTGATGAACCGCGCCGACCTGGCCCGCACCGGCCTGGCCGCCCACCAGCGGGTGACGGTGCAGGGCGAGGCCGGCCGGCTGGAGGAGATCGAGATCATCCCCGGCGAGATCCGCGAGGGCGCCGCGCTGATGTTCTATCCGGAGGTGAACGCGATCATCCGCGCCCCGGTGGATCCCCGCAGCGGCACTCCGGCCTACAAGCGGGTGCCGGTGCTGGTGCGCGGCGGGCTCAGGCCTCTGGCGACGGTGCCAGGCGCCGCGTCATCTGGTGCAGGGGCAAGCTGAGCAGGATCAGGCCGAGGGCAGCGGCGCTGTTGGCGGTGTCGTTGCGGATCGCGGCGATCAGGAAGGCCAGGGAGCCCAGCCAGACGATCAGAGCGCTGATCGGATAGCCCGGATCGCGGAAGGGCCGCTCCAGGCCAGGCTCCCGCCAGCGCAGCAGCAGCAGCGAGGTGATGCCGCTCAGATACAGCAGCACGTAGAGGAAGGAGGCGATCCCCAGCAGGATCGTGAAATCACCGAACGCCACCAGCAGTCCCGCCGTGGAGGCGGTCAGCACCAGCGCCAGCACGGGGGTGCCGCCGGCACTCACGGCCGAGAACTGGGGCAGGAAGAGGCCATCACGGCTGAGGCCGTAGAGGATGCGCGGCGCGCCCATCACTACGGCATTCACCAGGCCGAAGGAGGAGATCAGCGCCAGCACCACGATCAGCTGGGAGCTCCACGACCCGAAAATCACCTCGGCGGCATCGGCCAGGGGCAGCACCGACCCGGCGATGCGCGAGACGGGCAGCAGCCGCAGCAGGGCCAGATTCACCAGCAGATACAGACCCGCCACGCTGAGCACGCCGCCCACCAGGGAGCGGGGCAGATCCTTGCTGGGCTCGGCGAATTCCTCGGCGAAATAGATCGGGCTGTGCCAGCCGTCGTAGGTGGTGATCACGGCCTGCATGGCGAACACCGCGCCGATGCCGAGGCTGATCCCACCAGCCGCCAGTGGATCAGCGGGGGCCGCGGCCTCCAGCAGAGGTTCGGACAGGCCCGCCAGCTCCCTCACCGGAGGGTGCAGGAAGCAGGCCGTGATCAGGCCGAGGAAGGCGATGGCCTTGCCCAGGCTGAGGATCTTCTGGCTGAGGCTGCCGGCCTCCAGGCCCAGCTGCTGAATCAGCGCAAAGGCCAGCAGCACCAGCAGGGCCACCACCTTGCTGCCCACGGGCAGGGCCGGCAGCAGGCCGATCGTGTAGTCGCCAATGGTGACCGCCACCCAGGCCAGGCCGGCGCAGTGGCCCACCCAGTCGATCCAGCCCACGGAGAAGCCGGCCTGATCCCCCAGGGCCCGCCGGGCGTAGACGGTCCAGCCACCGGCCCGGGGCATGCTGGTGCTCAGTTCGGCCACGGCGAAGGCCCCCAACAGGGCATAGAGCGCCCCCGCCACCCAGGCGGCCACGATCAGGGGCGCACTGCCGAGCTGCTCGGCCACCAGCCCTGGGGTGCGCAGGATGCCGGCCCCGATCGTGCCCCCCACCGCCCCGGCGATCCCGAAACTGACCCCGAGGATCTGCAGCAGCGAGCCAGACTGCGCTGGTGCTGATTCGGATGTGGACATCAGGCACCGTGCGATCGCCGCTGGCGGAACCCGAGCAGGCTCCCACCAGCGGCGAGTCTGCTCGGCGGCCAGGGTTCAGGGGGTGCAGGTCTGGGGCTGGTCATGAGGGCCAGGCGCAGGTGGTGGCGATCAACACCTCATCGGTGAGTGCATCACTGCGGCGCACCTCCGCCCAGCGCGCCTCCGAGACGGTGAGCTGCAGCCGCTCACCCATGGCCTCCCGCAACAGCGGGCTCGACTTGAAGGCCCGCACCGTCTGCGTGAGGGTCTGCGGAA
>NZ_JAGQBY010000093.1:0-12471 GCF_024345875.1 Synechococcus sp. EJ6-Ellesmere | reverse complement strand
CCGCAGCACGCTCTTCCCACTGCTGGAGGGCATTTCCTCGATCAGCCTGTTGCTGTTGCTGGCGCTGGGCAGCGGCCAGCTCGAGAGCGGCCGGCTCAGCATCGGCAATCTGGTGGCCCTGATCCTGTTCGTGGAGCGGCTGGTGTTCCCCACCGCCCTGCTGGGCTTCACCCTCAACACCTTCCAGACCGGCCAGGTGAGCCTGGAGCGTGTGGAGGAGCTGCTGGCGCGGCAGCCGCGGGTGGTGTCACCGCCCGTGCCCCAGGCCCCGGCCAGGGTCGCGCGCGGGGCTGTGGAGGCCCGTGGGCTCAGCGTGCGCTACGACGGCGCCCAGCGTGAGGCCCTCCAGGACGTGAGCTTCCAGCTGCGGCCAGGGGAACTTGTGGCGCTGGTGGGCCCCGTGGGTTGCGGCAAGACCACCCTGGCCCGGGCGCTGGGGCGGATGGTGGAGGTGCCCGAGGGGCAGCTGTTCCTCGATGGGGTCGATGTCACGGCGCTCTCCCTCGATGATCTGCGCCGTCAGGTGGCCCTGGTGCCCCAGGAGGGCTATCTGTTCACAGCCACCCTGGCCGACAACCTGCGTTACGGCGACCCGGAGGCCGACGACGCCCGGGTGGAGGCGGCGGCCGAGCAGGCCCGCCTCGCTGGCGACATCCGCGGCTTTCCCGACGGCTATCAGACCCTGGTTGGGGAGCGGGGCATCACCCTCAGCGGCGGCCAGCGCCAGCGGGCGGCACTCGGGCGGGCGCTGCTGGTGTCAGCTCCCCTGCTGGTGCTTGATGACGCCCTGGCCAGCGTGGACAACAACACGGCCGCGGAAATCCTCGATTCGATCCGCGCCGAGAAGGGGCGCACGATCCTGATGATCAGCCACCAGCTTTCTGCCGCCGCCGCCTGCGACCGGGTGCTGGTGATGGAGGACGGCCGTCTGGTGCAGCAGGGCCATCACCAGGAGCTGGTGGCCATCCCGGGCACCTACCGGCGCCTGTGGGAGCGGGAGCGGGCGGAGGAACGGCTGCAGCAGGTGGCCTGATTCGCACGAGTTGTTGAACAGCACAGACAAGCCCGCGGGGAGGGGCTTAGCTGAGGCAGATCACGCGAGGACGATGGAGAACCCCAAGGGCTACAACCTGCGCTGCACCCTCACCTTCGGCGACATCTACGGCCAGGTGCTGGTGTGGATGGTGGTGATCTTCGTGAGCCTGGCGGCGGGGCTGGCTCTGATGGGCTCCAGCAAGCCGATCTTCGCCCTGGTGGGGGTGGGCGTGATCCTGGTGCTCTCGCTGCCCTTCCTGCTGTTCGCCTTCACCACCACCCTGCTGAACCACATCGCCCTGGAACCCTCTCCGGCCCCGGATCGCGTTGCCTAGGCTCAAGTCTTAAGCAGAGCAGCGGTGTTCGGACTTTTCAACCAGGCCCCCGGCGCGGCCAAGGGCAGGATCGTGTCCGCCGAGGAGGCCCTGCCAGGGCGTGACACCCCGATCGCCACGGCCAGCACCCATGTGGTCCTCGGCACCCCCCTCCAGGCGCCTCTCCAGCCTGGCCAGGAGGAGGCCTTCTTCGGCTGTGGCTGCTTCTGGGGCGCTGAGAAAGGCTTCTGGCGACTGCCCGGTGTGATCACCACGGCCGTGGGTTACTGCGGCGGCCACACCCCCAATCCCACCTACGAGGAGGTCTGCTCCGGATGCACCGGCCACACCGAAGCGGTGCGGGTGGTGTGGGACACCGATCAGGTGGGCTTCGCCGATCTTCTCAAGTTGTTCTGGGAGTGCCATGACCCCACCCAGGGCATGGCCCAGGGGAACGATCGCGGCAGCCAGTACCGCTCGGCGATCGTGACCAGCACCGAGGCCCAGGCCGAACTGGCCCGCGCCAGCCGCGATCATTACCAGCAGCAGTTGAGCGCCGCCGGCTTCCCGGCGATCACCACCGAGTTGCTCGCCGGCAAGCCCTTCTTTTTCGCCGAGACCCACCACCAGCAGTACCTGGAACGGCCAGGCAGTCGGCCCTATTGCTCGGCTCGACCCACCGGCGTTCGACTGAGCGCCTTCCCCGGTTCTGACTTCAAGCTCCCGTCTTCCGTCTGGGAGCACTACGACTGGAGCCAGCCCCATTGCGTCCTACGCAGTCCCGGCGGCCCCATCACGCTCTGAACCACACGGGCGACTCGTTGCCTACTTGAGGGTCAGCACTGAGAAAAGAGATCAGGACTCCAGTTTCCTGCGGCAGCGGGCTGCTTCCGGATCGCTGGAGCTGACTGCTGCAGAACTGCAGGGGCACACCACGGCAGAGCGGTATGCACGGATCGAGCCCGAAGAAGGGGGCGGCAAGCCCACCTACAAGCGCCTGCCCTGGCCCCAGCCGACAAGCAGCTACTCGCCAGCTGGCGCATCTGCTGCCAGCTATCGGGCCTGATCTCTACACGATGACGGTGGTACGACGGCAAATGATGCGTGCGATCGAGCGGATCGAGGTCCAGGTCGGTGAAGTTGTGAGCGTCACCCTGGCCGGGGGATGAGGAGGGGCTCCGCCATGTGATCCATCAAGATCCTCGACGCTTGTGGCCGCTCGCCTTGCGCCAGAAGTATTGGCTGCGACCATCCGCTTCCCCACGCTTATCGACGACAGCCATGGGATCGTCAACGGAACACCGGGCAGCCCTGGCTGCCCTGGGCCTGAACACCAAACCCAGCAGCCGGCACGACCTGGCGCGGCTTGTGGCACGCTGCCACCCGGCCTCCCAGCCATGGAGCGCCGTGCAGACCGCGGCCTACCGGCGGGTGTGGGAAGAACTGGAGAGCGGCTGCGAGGCTGATGTCCCAGTGGCGGCCTGAGGAACGACCATCGCCGCAAGGATCAGCAGCGGCGGACTTGCTGAGCGGACCTATGAGGAGACGGTCGATGGTTCCCGATCCACCAGATGTGGCGACGGCGCTGGAGCTTCTGGGTCTGACGGTGGTTCCGGATGATTTCGAGGCGTTGGCCTGCCAGGTGGCCTGGATGCACTCTGCTGCTGAGGCCATCAGCGACGCCCAGAGCCTGGCCTACCGGGTGGTGTGGGAAGCGGTCGAGGAACGCATCGAAAGCCGGAGCGGAGGTGACCTCTGACAGGCAGACCGCCCACCTGCCCGAGGCCAGAGTTTGTGCCCAGATCAGGGCTGGGTATCGCTTCTTACGTCAACCATCCGGCGACATTCGTAATGTCTCGTTGCACTCGCAATGATTCCCATGACGCGAGCCACTCAAGCCAACGACGCCTGGTTCCAGAACACGGCCGCCAAGCATATCCGAGACGATGAGCTCAGACGTGCAGAGCGTCTCAACGGACGCATCGCGATGCTGGGGTTCACGATCGGTCTGATCGTGGAGGCGTTCAGCGGAGATGGCATCCTCCAGCAGATCGCCGATCTCGCTCTTCTGGCGCAGGGTTGAGGCCACCACGATCGCCCTTTTCCCTGGCCGGCCCTGCACCGATGGCGCCGACTTTTTTTCGGTCGCAAGGCGAGATGGAGCGGCAGCCTCAACCGCTGCCGATCATCCCCATGTCCTCAACGTCGCGGCATGTCGATGGAATCCACAGCAGTCAGCGAGATGGGATGAATGACTGGCGTCGCTGCCAGCAGGGTGACACCGGTGCGTGGCCAGAGCAGACGGTGCAAATGGATCGCCGTGGATGGGTTCTCGGTGGACGAGGTGCGGTGTGCCCTTCTTGGGTTGAGCGGCCGCCAGTGATGAGCAGAGAGTCTCTGAGCTGATGCCCTGTGGCTGTGGTCGGCTTGCCGTACTGACAAGGCGGGCCGGCGGATCTATTACTGAATCAGAGGCCTCGACCAGGACAGAGCGCGAGCCCAAGCCCTGCAACCGGCCCAAGGGCGCTCGACTCGGGGCGCCCTTCTCATTAGCCCCATTCCTGCGGTTGTTGGAACAACGCCTCAACGCTGGCCACCTTTTCCTCCAGCGTCTGGTCCCGATCGGTGCGGGTGTTGACCTTCACGGTGGTGTAGATGCGGGGACAGCCCATGGCATGCACCGCCTGATGACAGGCCTCGATCGCAGCAAACACCGGTCCCCACTCGCCCTCGATCGCGGTCCCGTTGGGGTGCAGCTGGATCTTGAGGCCGGCGTCCAGCAGCACCCGCTCACACGCAGCGATGTAAGTCGCCAGGTTGACGCCGACCCCAATCGGAACAACGCAGAGATCGACGATCACCTTCATCGACGTGCCTCCGGAGGCTTCATTGAGAGGGTGCCATCCTGCTGGCCCCCTCTACCTTCCGGCTGAAGAGGCCTCGGGCTGGGCATAGAGCTGGTGGAATCTCTCCTGTTAGTGTTGTTCCATGGGGAGGTTTCGCCTGAGCAAGATGAACGGATCACAAGCACTTGAAGGTGTACATCCTTCACTGTGGAATTGAGCAATCAACTGGCGATCGGGCCTGCTGCCGCAGTCCAGGCTGCCCGGCAATCAACCCATTAGCCTTTGGGCATATTGCGTAGAGTGGGCTGTAGTGGGTCTGAATCTGCCGCGGAGTGGCTCAGTCCACTAAAGCGTTGATCTGAATGCTGGGCGTAAGGTGCAACTCAGTGCTGATCAACGCCGCAGAAATGAGGTTGAGAGACCATTTGGTACAAGCGAGCGCAAGTATTCGCTCAAGCTGATGTGGTAAGGCTCGCCAGCGTCGCTGAAACCTCTATCTTTATGGCCTTCTTGGTGTTATGTGCTGAGAAGTCCCTGAGGCTTCTCAACCTCTTTTTTGTCTTCCTTTTGGCCTAGTTCTATAGCTTGCAGAGGCTTTGTTCCCCATCAACAGCCTCCTGGAGTCTCTGTGGGGCACATAGGCTGATTTTTAAGGTGGTCCTCATGGAATGGCCTGCGCGCGGAGTTGACAGGCTCCAGAGGGACTCGACAAGGATTCCTGTATCCGTCATTGTTCAGGAGTCCCTAATCACTCATTGCCATTGGGCATCAGGCCTTTGCTTCCGCCATCAGCCCTGGCCATCTAGCGGCTCAGCCTGCTGGAGCAGCGCCAGCGAGCGGACGGGATAGGGCAGATCATGCTGGGCAAAGGCCCGTTTCGCTCGCATCAGAAGATCGGTGCGGTAGGCGAATTCATCGCGGGCATCCATGGGATAGGAACGCAACTTGAACTGGGTGCCCCAGAGGTGCTCCTGCATCACCACGACGATCGGCAGGCGCAGCTGGGTGTACTGACTGCTGCAGGCTGCCTGGTAGAGAATGTCAACCACCAGATCGACATCGACCCTGTGGTCGAAATAGACCTCCGTGGCCACCTGGGCCTCCAGCTTGCCGCTGTTGGCATTGGAGATCGGATCGGTCCACAGGAGATTGTGGGGGATGGTGATGGTGTTGTCGTCGGGGGTCACCAGCTGAAGACTTCGCAGGCCATAGCCCACCACCTCGCCGTAATGGTCGCCGATCCTGACCCGATCACCGACCCGGTAGGAGGCTTCGAAGAGGGAAACGACCCCGGCGATGATCGAACTCACGTAATCCTTGAAGGCAAAGCCCAGCGCCACCGCCAGGGTCCCCGTCAAGGCCAGAAGATTGTTCTGGGTGAGGTTGAGGAACTGATCAAGCAGATAGGAGACCGTCATGATCAGGATGAGGCCCTTCAGGAACGGCACCGACTGCTTGATCAGCAACCGGTAGCGACGCGCCACCTTTTCGGACAGCCAGCCGGTCAGCCGTTCGATCAGGAAGATGCCGGCGTAGGCCAGCAGAACGGCGAAGACCGCGCCGATCGACTTCATCAGCGTGACCTCGGCGAGGATGCGCTGCCTGGTCGTCTCTGCCCGGGCTGCGGCGGGCAGGAAGGCCGCCGTCGACGCCGCCAGCCCGAACCAGGACCCGTGACGGAAGGGGAAGGCCCCCATGGCTCAGGCCTCCCCGGTGAAGAAGTTGTTGTCCGCGAGCTCCTTCACCAGGCACGGGAAGTGCGACGGCCGCACCGACAGTTCCCCCGCCGCTGTCTCGATCAGCCCCTCCCCGAGAAGCCAGTGGATGCGGGGCTGAAGGCGATGGCTGGGCAGTCCCAGACCGAAGGCGAGATGGTCCCTGCGCATCGTTCCGTGGATGAGCAGGCTGTGCAGCAGATAGCGGTCCTCATCGGTCAGGGTGGGCAGATCCGGCAACGCGGGCCGCTGCAGGCACACCGCCCCGGCGTCGCTGTCCGGTGCCAGCCGCAGGGCTTCCAGCCAGAGTTCCGCGGCGATCCGGCTGCTGCCCGCGGCCAGCTCCGCCAGCTGGCTCCACTGGTCCGCCTCGGCGTCAGGGACGGCGGGATCGCTGGACCCTGGACCACCGGCGGCGGGAGCCCCCGGCCGGCTCAGCCCCAGGTCAGCGGCCACCGGGGCCAGCCATTCCGCCAGGGCGGGGCCATCGAGGGGCGGCAGGGTCGTGGCGTCGGGAAAGTAGGAGCTGATCTGGCTCACATGGTCGAGGAACTTCCAGGCCCAGCTGTTGCAACCCAGCAGCCAGAAGCGGTCGCGGTGCTCCAGGGCCACCTGCCGCAGACGCTCGATCCCTCTCCAGCCATCGATGCAGCGGAGGAAGCACTGGTCGAGATTCGCCAGACTCAGCAGCGCCGCTTTCCCCTCGGATCCGGCCGGTGGGAGGGGTTCCTCCAGAGCCGCGGTGAGCATCCGGGGGATGGCCGCCGGATCCTTGGGACGATGGCGGCAGGGCAGGAGGGCCCGGCAGGGGGTGGAGCGGCCGTCCCAGTCGGTCAGGACCGCCTCGATCACCGGCGCCATGGGCTCTACCGGCCGGCTGAGCACGATCATCACGTTGGCGGCCTCGCGATCGGAACGCCAGGCCGCCAGCGCCTCGGTCAGCCTCTCCCCCACGAAGGTCCGCAGCGGCGTCGGCACGTCCAGGGCGGCGATCCGCCGCTTCAGGGCGAGGCTCCGTTCTCTGGGCAGGGGCTCCAGGGGATCGTCGACCAGCTGGGACTTGCGGCGCGCGAACCAGGAGTCCAGCCGGGCACGCACGGGATCGAACAGGGGGGGCGCCATCAGAGCAACTCCCTCAGGGCCGGCAGCTGCTGCGTCATGGCGGTGTGGCCCATGCGAATGATCCTGCCGGCCTTGTGGAAATCGAAGATGGCGAAGTCGTTCAGGGGCGGCTCCACCAGCAGGTCGGGAGCGTGGGTTTCCAGTCGGCTGCGGGTGACCTGCTGCTCCATCACGTTCAGGGAGGTGCCGATCACGTCGAAGATGTTCGGACCGGGGTCTGTCTCGGGGAACCACTGATCCACCTTGTCCTGCAGGGTGTCCTGCAGACTCTGATACCGATCCCTGAGGCTCTTCAGAAACGACTCCCTGCGGCGCTTCGAGGGTTCACTGGGTGTCCTGGGTGGCGGGTCGTCCTGCCCTTCCTCCTGGTCGTCGCCGGGGCCGGCCGAATCACCGGAACCGGGAATCGGGCTCCTCCGGCTCTGGAAATCGGGCGGGGCGGAGTCCGCCAGGCCACCGGTGACGTGGTTGCGGTTGAGGTTCACCGCGATCACGACGTCCGCTCCCATCGCCCTGACCACATCCACCGGAACGGGATTGACGATGCCGCCATCTCCGAGGAAGAGATCCCCATGGCAGAAGGGCGTGAAGATTCCAGGCACGGAGATGCTGGCCCGCACGGCGTCCACCATGGACCCGGAGCTGAGGTGCACTTCCTCGCCCTTGATGAGATCAGTGGCCACACAGCAGAAGGGAATCGGGGACTCCTCGATCTTCATCCCCTGCATGTGCTCCGAGAGCAGCTCATAGACCTTGTTGCCATCCAGCAGACCACTGGTGGGGAAGACCATGTCGAAGTACAAGAGCATGTCTCTCCAGCTCAGGTCCCTGATGAAGTCTTCCAGTTCATCCAGTTCCTCGGCGCAGTAGATGGCCCCCACCAGAGCTCCGATGCTGGCCCCGGAGATGTAATCAATTCTGATCCCGGCTTCCTGCAGGGCACGCACCACGCCGATATGGGCCCAGCCTCTGGCTCCACCGCTGCCCAGGGCCAGCCCAATGCTTTTCATGGTGCAGAAACCCTAGAGAAAAGGAAGTCTTATCCCGCCAAAGTTAGTGGATGCTGCCCGGGCGCGTGGGGGAGGCGATCGTCCCCAGATCGAAAGCGAACCGGCTTCATCCCCGCGGAGGATCGGGGGAGGATGGGAGAGCCGAAGCAGCGGGGGATCCGGCGGTGGCGCCCATGGGCCGGTCCGGAAGAGTTCGCAGGGCCAGCGTCTGGAAAGGCATGTCGATCCCTGCCTCGCGCAGGGCCTCGAACAGCCGCTCCCGCAGAAGATGGCGGATGGGAATGTGTTGCTTCTCGTCGGCCAGCCACACCTGAAGTTCCATGGCGACGTTGTAATCATTCAGGGCTGTGACAACCACCCTGGCCGGCGGCTCCTCCACCAGCAGGTCATCGCTGGGACACTGGGAAAGGGCGATCTTCCGGACCCTGGCAAGGTTTTCCTCCACGCCCACCGTAAAAGGAATATCAAGGCGAAGATGAGGAAAGTTCGTGTAAGAGGCTACGATCGAATTCACCACCATCGTATTGGGAACAGCAAGCATTCGCCCATCGGGTGTCACCACCCGGGTTGAACGCATGGTGATCCGATCCACCCGGCCATAGTGTCCGCCCACCTCGATCAGATCACCGAGGACGAAGGGGCGATCCCAGAAGATGAACAGCCCCGAAATCATGTTCGAGAGGGCATCTTTGGCAGCAAAGCCAAGGCTCAATCCGACAACGCCGAGGCTGGTGAGAATGGAGGTGGTGTTGACGCCGACCCGTCCGAGGGCGGTCACGACCCCGATCGTGAGAATCACATACTTCAGGATCGTCAGTAGAAAATTACTGGCGGTAGGATCTAGCCCCGCCCGCTCGTTCGTCAGTCCCACGGCCTGCCGTGTCATGCGCCACACCAGCCACGACACGATAAGAATGACAAGAGCAGTCAGCCCTTTGGGCAGCCAGGCGAGGAGTTCGGCCATTGGTCCCGCTCAATCCAGAGCAAGTTCAAATTTTGGCACAGACTTACTTCACATTGATGCAGGTATTGACATTAATTTGCGAGATGAATGGAGTCTCGAAATACTGATACTTTAAAGGCGCCATTGAGAAAACATCAAACAAGCTATTCTCTGTATGTTCAGATGTGCCTTGGAGCCTGTCGTGCATCGATCGCCTGCGCGCTCTCATTAGACGCCTCTAAATCTGCCAAGATCCCTGTGAGCGCAACGGATCTGGGCGAGACAATGGGGCATGCAGAAGCTCAAGTCCTTCCGTCCCTGGCAGCCGGAGCAGGCCACCCCGCTGCCGCCATCGCCCAGGGTGGTCATCAGCAGATGCCCATGTGGCAGATGAAAAAACACACCCGCTGAGGCCGTTGTTCCGCAAACTCTCAGCGGCTGGCCTCCAGAGCGATGTCTCCAGCGATGTCGGCGCTGGCCGGTCCGATCTCGCCGAGGGAGCGCATCAGCGGTGTGATCGACAGCCCCTGCACGATCACCGAAAAGGCCACCACGGCGAAGGCCACCGTCACGACGGTGTCTCGGTAAGGGAGGCTGGTGGGCAGGCCCAGCGACAGGGCCAGGGCCAGGGCGCCGCGCAGGCCGCCCCAGAAAAGCACGTGCTGGTGGCTGGCTTTCACCCGCAGGGGTGAGCCCTGAAACAGGCTGCAGCAGAGATAGGTGGACAGGGCCCGCCCCACGGTCACCAGGGCGATGGCGATGCCGATCGGCAGCAGCACCCTGGTGAAATTCTGGTGGGCCTCCAACATCCCCATCAGCAGGAAGATCAGCGAATTCACCACGAAGGCGGCGTAATCCCAGAACGACTGAACCGCTTCGCGTCCCTTGGGGGAGATGGCACCCAGGGGCCCGAGGTTGCCCAGCATGATTCCAGCCGTGAGGGTGGCCAGCACCCCCGACACCTCCAGGTGCTCCGCCAGCAGGAAGGAACCGTAGGCAGCAATCGTGGTGAAGGTGATCTCCACCAGGGGATCTTCGGTGCGGCCGGCCAGGGCGAGCAAGGCTGCTGCAACCGCCGCGCCACAGGCCACGCCCCCCACGATCGTGACCGCCAGAAACTGTGTGGTGCCCAGCGGTGTGATGGCGGCGCCGGTGGCGAAGGCGATCGCGATGCCGAAGCCCACGGCGGCGGTGCTGTCGTTGAGGAGGCTCTCCGCTTCGACCAGCTCCCGCAGCCGGCCATGCACGCCAGCCTCCTTGAAGGTGGCGATCACCGACACTGGATCGGTGGCCGAGATCAGCACGCCGAACAGCAGCGACGCCGGCCAGCTCCAGTGGGCCAGGACGTGCATCCCCACCGTGGTGATGCCGGCGGAGAGCACCACACCCACCGTGGCCAGGGTGAGCACCACCGGCAGGTCCTTGCGCAGCGACGGCCAGGCGATGTAAAACGCCGCCTCGAAGATCAACGGCGGCAGAAAGGCGTTGAAGATCAGCTCCCGCGTCAGGGCGATGTCGGGGGGCGAAGGGCAGCCAGGCCAGCACGATGCCCCCCAGCACCAGGCCCACGCTGTAGGGCAGCCGCAGCCTGCGGGCCACCATGGCCACCACCGCCGCCACCAGCAGCAGCAGCTCAACCGATTCGATGGTGAGCATGGGTGGGGGGGGGGTGCGGCGTCCGCTGCAGTCCCTTGAGTCTGGAGGCTGGCGGCCGTCAGCTTCAGGGCGATCTGTTCAGGGGTGTGGCGCTTGCGTTCATGAGATTTCTCCGGGGGCCAACCCCGGCTGGCAGGGCAGCTCCCCTGAGGACGGGTTCAGGTTTTGGGATCCACGTCAAGCGCGCTGCATCGCCAAGGCGCTTTACAACCTGTTACATTTATTCAAGAACACCGTTACACGCATGACTGATTCCGCTTCCCGCTTTGGGTTTGTCGCCTTTGCCGAAACCTGGAATGGCCGCCTCGCCATGCTCGGCTTCGTGATCGGCCTGGGCACCGAGCTGCTCACCGGTCAGGGCATCCTTTCCCAGATCGGTCTGGGTTGATCGCCATGAGTACCGACTATACCGCAGCTACCGCCGCCGTGATCGCCCTTGTGGTTGTTCTGACCGGCATGGTGACCTTCCTGCTCAGCCGTCCCAGCGATCTGGCCCAGAAAACCCGATGACCGCCACCCTCACCATCGTTCTGTTCAGCACCTGGCTTGCGGCTTCGCTGCTGCAACCAGACCTCGCGGACTGACGACCAGCCCACGTCCACTCACCTCAGGAATCGATGACCAACACTCCAGTCAACCTGCCCAGCTCCCAGGAGCCCACTGAACAGCAGATCCACATGGATCAGCTCAAACGCGCTGAGCTCTTCAATGGCCGCGCCGCCATGCTTGGCCTTGTGATCGGCATTGTCGTCGAAGGCCTGACGGGCTTTGGGATTGCCCACCAGATCGGCCTTGGCGCCCTCGTGGATGGCTACGCAGCCTGCCGCACCCAGTATCTGCCGTTCTGTTTCTGATCCTCAGGTCCAAGTGCGGATCACTGCAAACCCCTGGGCCCTGCCTGGGGGCGAAACGGATGGGGTGACTGCCGGTGTCTCAACGTACCGACGCTAACCACCCGCTTCATCAGCCCCCACAGCTTCAGCCCTCCAGCTTGATAGCCATGGGCATGCGCAGCAGTCGCAGACCATTGGCGATCACGATCAGGCTGGTGCCCATGTCCGCGAAGACTGCCATCCACATCGTGGCGTTTCCAGCCAGGGTGAGTAGCAGGAAGAGGGCTTTGATTCCCAGCGCCAGCGCGATGTTCTGGCGCAGGATTCGAAAGGTGCGTTGAGAAAGGGCGATGGTTTCAGGCACGCGCATCAGATCGTCGTTCATGATCACCACATCAGCCGCTTCCATGGCGATGTGGGTGCCGGCTGCCCCCATCGCAAAACCGATGTTCGCCTGGGCCAGAGCCGGCGCATCGTTGATCCCATCGCCGGCCATGGCCGTGGATCCATAGCGGGCCTGCAGGTTGGACACCACCTCGAGCTTCTCCTGGGGCAGCAGGTTGCTCTTCACCTGCTGGATCCCTGCCTGGGTCGCAATCACAGAGGCGGTCGCTGCGTTGTCACCCGTGAGCATCACCGGGGTGACGCCCAGGGCCCGAAGGGCTTCCACAGCGGCCAATGAGCTGGGTCGCACGGTGTCGGCGACGGCGATCAGGGCGAGCACGCCGTTGTCATCGGCCAGCAGGCTGAGCGAGCGGCCCATTTGCTCCTGAGCTTCCATCGTGGCTTCCAGCTCGCTCGAGCAGAGCCCCAGCTCTTCGATCCAGCGGTGATTCGCCAGCATCAGAGGCCATCCCGAGATCACGCCACGTATACCCCTCCCCGGCAGGGCCTCGAAGGCCTCCACGTTCAGACGCTCGCCATCAAGAGCTGCACCAACGGCCTGCGAGACAGGATGGTCGGAGCGCTCCGCCAGGCTGCTGGCCAGTTGTTGCAG
>NZ_JAGQBY010000092.1:0-12924 GCF_024345875.1 Synechococcus sp. EJ6-Ellesmere | reverse complement strand
GGCGCCCCCTTCCTGGCCGCTGGCACCCCGTGCTGGACCATCACCTGGGCGCCCGCCGTGCCTTCCTCTCCATGCGGCGCCGCGGCCCGGGCAGTGCCACCCTGCCGGCCTGGAGGATCGTGGCGCCGGAGCCGGCGGAGAATCTGCTGCGCTACTACCGCAGCGCCGCGGCGGCCACCGGCATCGACTGGGAAGTGCTGGCAGCCGTCAACCTGGTGGAAACGGGAATGGGCCGCATCGATGGGGTTTCCGTTGCTGACGCCCGCGGGCCGATGCAGTTCCTGCCCACCACCTGGGCCCAGCCCGGTGTCGGCAAGGGGGATATCCGCGATCCCCACGACGCCATCCACGCCGCCGCTCGCTACCTGGTGCGCCGGGGCGGGTTGAAGGACATTCGCAAGGGGCTCTGGGGATACAACAACAGCGACTACTACGGCAAGGCCGTTCTCCACTACGCCGCTCTGCTGCGCGAGGATCCTGCCGCTTACACGGGCCTCTATCACTGGAAAATCCGCTTTGCCTCCAATGCCGGGGACCTGTGGCTGCCCGTGGGCTACGCCCAGACCAAACCCATCCCGGTGGCCGTCTCACTCCAGCGTTTCCCCGCCAGCGCCCCGCCGGCCGCCAACCGTGGCGGCTGAGGCAGCCATGATCCGAACGAGTGAAGGAGCTTGTCGACTTGATCCCCGGCCGGGGCTTCTCGATCAGGGTGGGCTTCGGGAGCGCAGGCATTCCAATGGCAGTGGTGGTGAAGTCCTCGGCGGCGAGCGAGGTCGAGTCCCTGGCGGTGTCGTTGAGCAGCCTCACGGCGTTGGTTGTCTGCTTCCTGGTGCTGGCCCTCGGGGTGGGTCAGATCAGCGCGGTGATGCCGAGCCTGGCGGGGGCATCCGCGTCCGCGCCCGATGCCGGCCGCCCTTGAAGATCGGCTCAAGCTGTAGCCGCCTTTGCTGTGGCGGGCTGGTCGGATGAGCGCTCGTTTGGTGCTCGGCCCCGTGCACGTCTGTCCACAGGTGCGGGAATGGCTGGATCTGGAAACGCTGCAGCGCCTGGTGGCCCGTCACCGCCGCGGCGACTGGGGCGAGGTCGATGCTCGTGATGCCAGGGCCAACACCCTGGCGGCCTACCACCAATGCGGCCGGCTGCGCAGCGTTTACAACCTGGGGCAGGGGCTGTGCATCTGGGTGATCACCGACCACCTCGGCACCGACAGCCTGCAGACCACCGTGCTGATTCCCGCCGATGAGTGATCCGGCGCATCCCATAATCGACGCCAGCGGCGCACTCACGGCGATCGCGGAGCGCTTCGACCTCGGCGGCCCGGTCAGCGGCATCGAACCCCTGGGACATGGCAATGTCAACGACACCTATCTGGTGCGGCTGGGGGAACCGGCCCGGCCAGCCGCTGTGCTGCAACGGGTGAACACCAAGGTGTTCACGAGCCCCGAACTGGTGATGGGCAACCTGGTGGCCTTCAGCAATCATGTGGCCAGACGGCTGCTCGAGCCCCCCAGGGAGCTGGCGGGGCGTCGCTGGGAGGTGCCTCGGGTGTACCAGGCCCGCGCCGATGGCTGCCCCTGGGTGTGGGAAGGCTCCAGCTTCTGGCGAGCTCTGGGCTATGTGGAGCGGGCTCAATCGCTGGAGCGGATCGGCCACAGCGGCCATGCCCGTGAAATCGGCTTCGGCCTGGGCATGTTCCACCGGCTGATCAGTGATCTGCCGGTGGAGAGCCTGGCCGACACCCTGGAGGGGTTCCACATCACCCCCGGCTATCTGCGTCAATTCGATCAGGTGCTCGCCAGGCTCGGATCCTCCACAGACCCAGAGCTCAGCGACTGCCTGGCCTTCGTGGAGCAGCGCCGCTCCATGGTGCCGGTGCTCGAGCAGGCCAAGGCGGCCGGGATCCTGCACCAGCGACCGATCCACGGCGATCCGAAGATCAACAACGTCATGCTCGACCTGGAGGGCGATCATGCTGTCGCCCTCGTCGATCTCGACACCGTCAAACCAGGTCTGGTGCACTACGACATTGGCGACTGCCTGCGCTCGGCCTGCAATCCCCTGGGCGAGGACGCCGCCGACTGGAGGGCTGTTCACTTCGATGTGAGGCTCTGTGAGGCGTTGCTTGGGGGATACGGCAGCGTGGCCAGCTCCTTTCTCACCCCCGCCGACTACGACCACATCGTTGTGGCGATTCGCTTGATCAGCTTCGAGTTGGGGTTGCGCTTCCTCACGGATCATCTCGCCGGGGATGTCTACTTCAAGACCCGCTACAGAGGTCATAACCTGCTGCGGGCCCGGGTTCAGTTCCAGCTCACCGAGAGCATCGAGCGGCAGGAGGCCGCCATTGAGGCCGTTGTGGCGGCGATCCGGTGAAGGCACCCAGCTCAGAGCAGCCTGAGACGGCCTGGCAGTCGTTTGTCCTGCAACCCTTTCAATCCGCAGATGTGCCGCATGGCCCGATCACTCCCGGTCCTGCCGTTCCCGGAACTGGCCTGGAGCTGACCGGGCAGATCCGCCGCAGGGGCGGGACCCTGGAGCTGCGCTTGCGCCTCGGCGGCGATCCTGAGTCGGTGGTGCTGGCTGAGCCCTCACCCCGGCCCGAGCGCCGCGATGATCTCTGGCGCAGCACCTGTTTCGAGCTCTTCCTGGCCGCGGAGGCGCAGCCTGGGTACCGGGAAGTGAACCTTTCACCGGCTGGCCACTGGAACGTTTACCGCTTCAGCAGCTACCGCCAGGGGATGGAGAACGAGCCCTCCCTGCAGGCGTTGCCCTTCGAGTTCAAGCCAGTGCCCGGCTCGATCGAGCTGGAGCTGGCCTGGGCGCTGCCGGATGACCTTCGCTCCGCCCCTTCAGCCCTTGAGGCTGGGGTCTGTGCGGTGATCGAGCAACGCCAGGGGCAGCTCAGCTACTGGGCCGTGACCCACCCCGGCACTGAAGCCGACTTTCACCGGCGCGATGGGCTGGTGCTGCGCCTCTGAGTCCCCGGATTGTGTTGGTGGGTGGAAGAGCACAGAGTGAACCACCACCCCACGCTACTGCCCGAAGGCATCGTCATCGTGACATGCCGATCCAGGGACATTCTCGCACATAGGTTGACCATAACATCTCGATTCAACATTCCATCTAGAATGATGATCAATTCCGATTCAATAATTTTTCAGAATTGATACCGTTTTAGTAATCAGAAGTGACCTTCAGTTGTATTCGCCGGGCATATCCTGCTTGGTGATCGTCACCTTGCCGATGCGTTTGCCGGAGGCCCGCAGCAGCTCGTCTCCGGAGACATCGAAGCCCAGGTATGCGGCGATCCTGGCCACGTCATCGGCGGTGGAGGACCCCAGCACCTGGCGCCTGAGCTCCCCATCGTCCTGAACCCTGGCGAGGAAGGCCCTGAGTTGCTCCTGGGACATGGCGGGCGGGCCGAGCGCGATGGCTCCCCAGCATGGCTCCCCCTGGGGAGCAGGGCTCACTCCCCCCACTGACGCAGCAGGTTGGTGTAGCTGCGGCTGATCAGATCGAAGACCTCGTCCTTGCCGTCGCGTTTGAAGATCGCCCGCCTGGCCGTGTCGAGCTCGAACAGCAGCTCCCGCTGATCGGCCCGGCGCACCCGGCTCTGGATCCATCCCACCGCCACCAGTCGCTCCCCATCACGCACCGGCTCCACCCGGTGCAACTGGGTGCTGGGGTACACCAGGGCATGGCCTGCCGGGCAGCGCAGCGCTTCCTCGTCCGCCGGGCCCTCGAGCACCAGCTCGCCGCCGCTGTAGGTGTCTGGATCACTGAGGAACAGGGTGAAAGAGAGGTCGGAGCGGCCGTCGGCCATGTAGGCATTGTCGACATGGCTTCCGTAGCCCTCGCCCCTGGTGCTGCGGCTGAACAGCACGCCGTGAATACTCACCGGCAGCGCGGCGGCCAGCAGCAGGGGGTGGGCCAGCAGAGCGCTCTGCAGCTGCTCCGCCAGCTGGGCGTGCAACGGGCTGCCGCGCTCCAGCTGGTGGTTGCGCTTGACGGAGCGGGCATGCCAGCCCGCCGTTTCAGCCCCAGGGCGCCAGCTGGCGTGCTCGCTGCTCAGGGCCAAGCACCAGTCCTCCACCTGGTGAGGCTGGAGAAGAGGTTCGAGAACGAAGCGCATGGTGGATGGTGAACAATGGCCGGATTGCAACGTCACGGCCCATGAACCGCTCCAGCCTCGCTCTGTTCCTGGCCACGGCTGGTCTGGCCGCCGGTGTGGCCGGTTGCGGCCAGAGCGAGACCCCCAAGCCCAGCTCTCCGGCGATGGAGAAGCCGGCGATGGAAAAGCCGGCGATGAGCAGCCCCGGCGCTGAGTCCTCCAGCACGGAGGAGAAGTCGGGCTCCCACGACGGCATGAACCATGACGGCATGAAGCCCGAGGACGGTGGAGAGGGGGGCGAGGGTGGAGAAGGGGGCGAAGGCTGAAGCCGGGGCCCACCTGCTCAGCCTGGCTCGCCGCCACGTGTGCTGAGCAGCTCAAGGATCTGATCAGCCCCCACGTCGTTGCGGATCTGCACCTCGCCGATGGCGTTGGGCAGCACGAAGCGCACCTGGCCGCTCCTCACTTTTTTGTCGCTCTGAAGGGTGAGCAGCACCGCCTCTGGATCAAGGGGTGGCAGCTGCAATGGCAGGCCGGCCTTGGCGATCAGGGCGCACTGCCGTTGCTGCTCGGCTGGGCTCCAGAGGCCCATGGCCACCGCAAGCTCACCAGCTGCCACCATCCCCAGCGCTACCGCCTCTCCATGCAGGTAGGTGCCGTAGCCGCAGAGGGTCTCCACCACGTGGCCGAGGGTGTGGCCGTAGTTGAGGATGGCGCGCAAGCCCCCTTCCCGTTCATCGGCGGCCACCACGCGGGCCTTGGCCGCCGCGGAACGCTCCAGCAGCCGTTGCAGCAGGCTGTCGCCCACCGCCTCCAGGCTGGAGAGGTCGCCGGCGGCTTCCAGCTCGCTGAACAGCTGGGGATCACCGATCACGCCGTACTTGATCACCTCGGCCATCCCCGCGCGGAATTCCCGCTCCGGCAGCGTGACCAGGGTGCTTGGGTCGATCAGCACCAGCCTGGGCTGGTGGAAGGCCCCGATCAGGTTCTTGCCACCGGGGTGGTTCACCCCGGTTTTGCCGCCGATGGAGGCATCCACCATCGCCAGCAGGGTGGTGGGCACCTGCACCACCGCGATCCCGCGCAACCAGGTGGCGGCGGCGAACCCCGCCATGTCGCCCACAACCCCTCCGCCTAAGGCCACGATCAGAGAGCTCCGCTCCAGCCGCCGGGCCTGGGCCGCGTCATGGATCAGGGCCACGCTGGCGGGGGTTTTCTGATCCTCCCCCGCGTCCAGCACCAGCAGGCTGGGCTCCAGCTCTGCCCGGCGCAGGCTCTCGAGGGCCCTTTGGCCATAGAAGCCCTCCACCACCGGGTTGGTCACCACCAGCACCTTGGTGGCGGCCGCCACTCCGCTGGAGCGGATCAGCGGGCCGAGCTGATCGAGGCTGCCCTTGCCGATCAGCACCGAGTACGGCTGGCTGCTGAGGGCCACCTCGATCGAAAGGGGCGGGATCATCTTCGGCCGGTGCGGCAGGCAGGCTGGTCAGGCTAGGTCTGGGCTTGCCAGCCCTCGATCACAGCCAGCACCGCCTCGCCGTAGCGGTTCAGCTTGGCGGCGCCGATGCCGCTTACCTGCCCCAGGTCGGCCAGGCGCGCCGGACGCCGCGCTGCCAGCTCCGCCAGGGTGCGGTCGTGGAACACCACGTAGGGGGGCACCCCCTGCTCACGGGCCTGGGCCCGGCGCCAGTCCTTGAGCGCCGTCATCAGGCTGGCATCGGCTTCAGGTTCAGCGGCGGCTGCTGCTGCTGCAGCCCGCCTGCGCTCCTGGCGAGGTGGGGCAGCGGGCAGCTCCAGCTTCAGGTCTCCCCGCAGCAGGCTCCTGACCCGCGCCTCCTCCCCCCAGCGCAACCCGCCGCGGCCCTCGGGCACCGGCTCCAGCCAGCCCTGGCTGGTGAGCTGACGCAGCAGGGTGCGCCACTGCTCGCGGTTCAGCTCCTTGCCGATGCCGTACACACTCAGGCTGTTGTGGCCGAGGGATCGCACCCGGGCGGTGTCAGCACCCAGCAGCACATCAGTGAGGTGGGCGGCGCCGAAGCGCTGGCCCGTGCGCCACACCGCCGAGAGGGCCTTCTGGGCCGCCACGGTCCGGTCCTCCAGCACCTGGGGCTCGAGGCAGCGGTCGCAGTTGCCGCAGGGCTCAGCCAGCGTTTCGCCCAGATGGGCCAGCAGCACCTGGCGGCGGCAGCCCGGCGCCTCGGTGAAGCCCACCAGGGCGTCGAGCTTGCCGTGCTCGATCCGCTTCTGGGCGGCCTCGGCCTCGGAGTCTTCGATGAAGCGCCGCAGCTGGGGCACATCCCCCGGCCCGTGCACCATCCAGGCAGTGGCCGGAAGGCCGTCGCGTCCCGCCCGGCCAGTTTCCTGGTAGTAGGCCTCCAGGCTCTTGGGCAGATCCAGATGGGCGACGAAGCGCACATCCGGTTTGTCGATGCCCATGCCGAAGGCGATCGTGGCCACCACCACCACGCCACTGTCGTTGCGGAAGCGGCTGAGAGCGCTGGAGCGCTGGCCGGCGTCCATTCCGGCGTGATACCCCACCGCATCGTGGCCGGCAGCCTGCAGCAGGGCGGCGAAGCTGTCCACGCGGCTGCGGGAGCGGGCGTAAACGATGCCGGCTTCGCCTCGGAACTCCTCCAGGAAGGCCAGCAGCTGCTCCTTGGCCTCCTGCTTGGGTCGCAGCAGATAGCGGATGTTGGGCCGATCGAAGCTGGCCAGGAACACCCGACCCTGCTCCAGCGCCAGGCGCTGAATGATCTCGCCCCGGGTGCGGGGATCGGCGGTGGCGGTGAGGGCCAGCCGGGGAACCTGCGGGAAGCGCTGGGCCAGGGCCTGCAGCTGCAGATACTCGGGGCGGAAGTCGTGGCCCCACTGGGAGACGCAGTGGGCCTCATCGATGGCAAACAGGGCCAGGGGCCTCTCCTGCAGACGCTCGAGCAGATCTCCGGCCAGCAGCCGCTCCGGTGAGACGTAGAGCAGATCCAGCTCGCCCCGCAGCAGGCTGCGCCAGAAGACGCTGACGGCTTCGCTCGAGAGGCCGGAGTGCAGGGCCGCCGCCCTCACCCCCGCCTGGCGCAGGGCCAGCACCTGGTCGTCCATCAGAGCGATCAGGGGCGAGACCACCACCGCCAGGCCCTCCCGGCAGAGGGCCGGCACCTGATAACAGAGCGATTTGCCGCCACCGGTGGGCATCAGCACCAGACCGGAGCCGCCGGCGATCACGTGCCGCACGATCGCGTCCTGGGGACCACGGAACCGGTCGTAGCCGAACACCTTCCGCAGCACCCGCAGCGGGTCGCTGCCGCTGAAGCTGCTCTGCACGACCCTGGCTCTCGTCATGGTGCGTCCCACAATGGCCCCATGGATGGTTCCCCCGCTGCCTCACCGTCGTCCCGTCGCCGCTTGGCCTGGTGGGGGCGCAGCGCCACGGCCTGGGGCTTTCTGACGCCGGCGCTGCTGCTGCTGAGTGTTTCGGTGCTGGTTCCGGCCGCGATGGCCCTGGTGATCAGCTTCACCGCCACCGGTCTTGATGTGAGCGAACCGCTGCGCTTCATCGGCCTGGCCAACATCCGGCGGCTCCTGGCCGATCCGGTGTTCCTGCAGGTGCTGGGCACCACCTTCCTCTATCTGGTCGGAGTGGTGCCGCCGATCGTCCTGGGATCCCTCGCCCTGGCTGTCCTGGTGAACCGCCAGGTGCCCGGCATCCACCTCTTCCGTGCCGCCTTCTACACCCCGGTGCTGGTCTCGATCGTGGTGGCGGCCATCGCCTTCCGTTGGCTGTACGCCGAAAATGGCCTGATCAACGGCTGGCTGGCGGCCTGGCTTGGAGAGGCCTTCACGCCGATCGGTTTCCTCACCACCCCCTGGCTGGCGCTGCCGGCGGTGATGCTCGTGACCCTCTGGAAGGGCCTCGGCTACTACATGGTGATCTTTCTCTCGGGCCTGCAGGGCATCTCTCCGGAGCTCTACGAAGCCGCCGCCCTCGATGGCAGCGAGGGCTGGCGCCGTCATCTCGACATCACCCTGCCCCTGCTGCGGCCCTATCTGACCCTGGTGGGGGTGATCTCCGCCATCGCCGCCACCAAGGTGTTCGAAGAGGTGTACCTGATGACCCAGGGGGGGCCAGCCGATTCCACCCGCACCCTCGTCTATTACGTCTACGACCAGGCGTTCTCCGAGCTGGAGATCAGCTACGCCTGCACGGTGGGCCTCGCCCTGTTCCTGATCGTGTTGATCTTCAGCCTGCTGCGCTTCCTGGCGGTGGGCGAGAAGGGCTTCAGCTGAGGCGGCCCAAGAGGGGGTTGGGCGAGGGAATGGCAAGCTTCTGAATTGGCGCGTGGCCCTGGCGCCGCGTGGTCCGGGAGGTCAGCGATGGGCGGCAGGATCGGCGTGGTGGGGGGCGGCCAACTGGCCTGGATGCTGGCGGCCGCGGCGCGGAAGCTGGGCATCGAGCTGCATGTGCAGACTCCGGAGCTCTCCGATCCCGCCGCCCGTCTGGCCACCAGCGTGGTGCGGGCGCCGCTGGCGGATCTGGAGGCCACCCGGCGGCTGGCCCAGAAGGCGACGGCGATCAGTTTCGAGAACGAGTGGCTTGACCTTGCGGCCCTTGCGGCGCTGGAGCAGGAGGGCGTGGTCTTCATCCCCCGGCTGGAGTCCCTGGCGGATCTGGTCTGCAAGCGCCGTCAGCGCCAGCTGCTGGAGCGGTTGCACCTCCCCTCGCCGCGCTGGTTCCCGTTGGAGCAGCTGCTGACTCCGCCGCCGGCGGCCGAGCTGGAGGATTCGCCGTTGGCCGGGGCCGAGGAGCCTGCCGGCGAAGCGGCTGAGCCAGAGCTGCTCCTGCCGCCCCAGCTTCCGCAGGGGTTTGACTTCCCGTTGATGGCCAAGGCGGTACGGGGGGGGTACGACGGCCGCGGCACCCGGGTGATCCGCAGCCAGGCGGAACTGGAGGCCCTGATCGAGGCGGTGGATCCCAGCCTGTGGCTGCTGGAGGAGTTCGTGGCTTTCGAGCAGGAGCTGGCGCTGGTGGCCTGCCGCGATCACCTCGGGGCGGTTCAGTGCTACCCCCTGGTGGAGACGCACCAGCATGATCAGGTCTGCGACTGGGTGCTCGCCCCAGCTGCCGCCGCCCAGGCGGTGGAGGCCCGCGCCCGCAACGTGGCGGCCTCGTTGCTGGCAGCCCTCGATTACGTCGGTGTGCTTTCGATCGAGTTTTTCTACGGACGCACGGGCCTCCTGATCAACGAGCTCGCCCCGCGCACGCACAACTCCGGCCACTACACGATCGAAGCGTGTCGCACCAGCCAGTTCGCCCAGCAGGTGCGCATCGTCTCGGGACAGCCCCTCGGGGACAACTCCATGACGCTGAGCGGCGCGTTGATGGTGAACCTGCTGGGTTTCGAGACCTCCACGGCGGCCTACGCCAGGCAACGCCAGGCCCTGGAGACCCTTCCAGCCGCCCACCTGCACTGGTATGGCAAACGTCTGGCCCGGCCCGGGCGCAAGCTGGGTCACATCACCCTGGAGCTCAAGGCCTCAGGTGCGGCTGAGCGGGCCAGGGAGGCAGCCCTGCGGCTGGCTGAGGTCCGGGCAATCTGGCCGCTGCCACCAGCCCGTACCCCTTAGAGTTTCCTCGGACTGCTGTGTTGGTGACTGCCTTTCACAGTTTCTGATCTGACTCCCTCTTCGACGTGGGTGGTCTGTCGCGACGGTGACGTACACCGGCCTTGTTGCCGGAAACGAAGCCCCGCTTTGACTGCTCCTCTGGTACTACCAGGTCGAACACTGGGGCAAGACGGCACAGCGGTTCACCCTCTTAACCCTCGAGACAGAGCAGCTCCAGGCGTTCCTGGAGCTGCTCCCTTGACCAGGTGGTCAGCACGAACACCTCCTGGGCCGAGCTGCCGCGGCGGGCCAGCAGCTTGTAGCCCCCGTTGATCGGAACCGACACCCGCAGGCGCAGGCGTGGGCTGTGTCCCTTGACACGACTGATCACGGCCGGGGTGATCGTGTCGATGCCCTCGTCCCGGGCCAGGACCTTGAGCACCGGGATCAGGCCTTCTACGTAGGTGCTATGGGTGATCACCACCCGGCCCATGGGTATTTCTCTCCGTTGGCCAACCCTAGGCAGGCCCGCTAAGACGATGAAGCCCTACGCCGGTTCACGGTGATCCTCACACGCGCATCGCTCAGTCTTGAGCTCAGCCGCCAGCTTGGCGAAGCCGTTGAGGTGCTCACCCTGGCTCAGCCCCTGCGGCGCCAGGTGCGTGGCCTGGCGGTCTGCTCTGGACGGGTGTTCAGTTATGTGTTCGATGGGGGTGCCCTGACACTGCAGGTGCGCAACCTGCTCGAGCTCAGCGCCTGTCCTCAGGACGATGCCCTCATGGGCCTGGCCTGAGCCCTCGTGTTAAGCGGCGCTTGTGTCTCCACCGCCCCGTGGGGATCACTCCCGCTCCAGAGGTGCCATCGTCAGGCCCTCCTGGCTGAGTTGCTGGTGGTAAAGCTCGGCCTGCTCCTGCGGCCCGCTCCAGACCACGGCAGAACCCTGGGAGTCGATCTGATGGGCCAGTTCCCAGGCCCGGTCGGGTCCCATGCCCGGCAGATAGCGCACCAGGCAATTCACCACGTGCTGGAAGGTGTTGACGTCGTCGTCGAGCACAACGACCCGGAGATGGGGATAGCGCTGGCGTTGCCGGATCCCCGCCGGGATCGTCTGGACTCCCGGAGCTGCCATCGTTGGACTGCGTTTGTGGCCGCCCCATCCTAGGTAAAGTCTGGATCACCGTTGCTTGGGCGATCCCATGCTCATCACCTTCGCCTGGGCTTCCCTGGCTGCCCTGTTCAGCTTCTCGATCGCCATGGTGGTCTGGGGCCGCAACGGCGACGGCACGATCAATTTCTGATCGCCCCAGGGCCCACTCCACACCCGGATGCCTCACTTTTTCCTCTCCAGCACCAATGTCCTGGCACTGACCGCCTCGGTGTTGCTGGTTTTCGTCACGCTCGGGGCGATCTACCTTTCCGCGGTCGAATGGCGTGACCGACGCCGGGCCAAGCGGCCCTCACGGCTGCCCTCGAGTCGCCTGTCCTCCGGGCGACGGTGACCTCAGCACGTCCAGAACCCCTGGCCGCCTCGAGCCAGGACTGGCCCCGACCGGGTCGTCCATCTGCTCACCCTGGTGGAGCCGCAACGGTCCTGGGACAGAAACCAGCTCGACCGCAGCGAGATGCTGTTGCTCACGGCTCAATCCCGGCTGGATGAAACTGGGCCTCGACGGCGCCAGCAAAGCCCTGCGCTGGGAATGCAACGACCTGGGCGGCCCGGTAAGGCGACGCACCACGCTGTACGCCATGACCTCTCCCCAACCATGACCCTCTCCCTGCCGCGCTGGAAGGGTCTGCCGCCTGCCCCCCGTCTGGGGCCCCTGCCGATCACCTCGGCGGTGATCGCTCTGCTGGTGTTGGCTCCGGCCAGCCAGCTCCACCGCTTTCCCCGCTCCAACGCCGAGGGGCTGGAGCGGGTGGTGGGCGTGGCCACCCTGGTTCAGAGCTTCCAGTCGGGTGATGCCAGGCCGGTGCCGCTGCTCTGGCAGGAGCGTCTGGGCCCAGAGCCGGCTGCCCGGCTCTGGGCACGCCAGCGCGGGACCTGGTGGCAGTTCTGGGGGCGGGAAGGGTCGGCCCACCTGGTGGTGCCGGGCCGGCTGTTCGGCCCCCAGGCCAGCGCTGCTCTGCCGGCCCGTGCCGTGCGGGTGGACGATCTGGTGGTGATCGCTCCCGATCCCCTGTCTCACCAGACGCTGCAGCAGCAACTGCGCCGCACCTCCCGGCCGCCCCGGGGCCTGGAACAACGCTGCGTCAACCTGTTGCGCAGCCGCCAGGCGGTGGTCTGGACCAAGCTCGCCCTGGCTCAGATCTCCGGTGATCTCGCCCCGCTGCTGCAGCGCTTCCAGCAGGGCTGTCTCACAGTGAGTGCGGAGGCCGACGGCCTCAGCTGGCAGGGGGAGGCCAGCGCCAAGCCCGATTCGGTGGCTCCTGCCCCATCGCTGCCGCCGGAGCCCGCCCCAAGCCGCGGCGAGCCCCTGCCTGCCGATCTGCTTCTGGAGGTCACCGGGGCCCGGCTGGATCAGCTCCTCGACGCCCTGCTCAGCAATGCTGTGATCCGGCAACCGCTGATGGACCGCTACGGCCTCGACCAGGCCGCCCTGGAGCGCCTGCAGAGCACCCCGTTCCTTCTTCGCCTCAGACCGCAGCCCAAGGGCCCATTCCTGGCGTCGCTGGAGTTGCAACTGGCGGTGGGTCAGGAGCGCTCCGGCTGGACCCGCTGGTTGTCGGCCCTGAGCCAGGCTCTGGAGCGCCAGGGCCTGAGCGACCAGCGCTCCCCTTCGAGCGCCGGGCCGGCAACGTCGGCCACCGCTGTACAGGTCAAATTGCCAAGCAGTCTCTGGCTGCGCGATGACGGCACCCCCCTGGGAGGCTGGCGCTGGGTGGTGCCGGCCTCCGGTGGCGCCCCGGAGTTGTTGTTCGTGCTTGGCGCAGCTCTGCCCGGCGCTGAGCGCTTCGCGGCGGCCACGCCTCCGGCGGGCGGTGGGCTCAGCCTGCGGGCCAGACCAGATGCCCTCGCCGCCCTTGGGCTGCTGCCCCCTGATCTGCCGGCGGTGGCCCGGCGCTCCACCCAGCTGGAAATCCTGTCGGCTCCTGCGGCAGCCCCCAAGCCAGGTGCCTCTCCTGGTGGCGATGCGGGGTTGTCGTGGCTGTGGGGCTCTCTGATGCTGGAGGCTCCCACTCCGCCACCTGCGGCCACGGCCCAACCTGCCCAAGCC
>NZ_JAGQBY010000091.1:0-13362 GCF_024345875.1 Synechococcus sp. EJ6-Ellesmere | reverse complement strand
TGGGATTCATCGTGAAACAACGAGGTGCACATGCGCCTCAAGAATGACAGCCCGTCATTCACCCCTGTTCTCCCTCAGTCCAGGGCAATCGGGCCTCAGGATTTACACCATTCCAAGGGACGCGGCCGCAGATTAACAATACGGTTGCTGCTTCCGCGCACAAAACCGTGACTTTCGGTGGCACAGACTTTATTCAGAGAGTTGCGAGCGGCTTCGATTATACGCTTGCTAAAAAGACCTTCGAGCTTGATGCAGCCATTGCTGTCAGAGCCTGATATCTGCTGAGGGCTTAAAGCACGGGGGTTTAGTTTATTCCTATGCCTCAATGGATAGTTGCTGTCTTGCAGTGTATTGGGCAACGGCAAAAAATAAGATGAGTCAAGTCTGTTGACTATAATTGCAAGATCCGGATTAGCTCTAAATTCGCTACGCATCAATTGCGATACGTCAGAAGAGCCGTTGCGAATATCTATCCGGTTGACAGTCGTGGCAACCTTTCCAGAATTCAATTCAGTAATTGATATTGTTAGCTTAAATTTGCCGTCGTCTAAAAAATAGCTATTAAAGAAGATCTTGCCATTAAATTCTGAATCTACAACTGAAGCAAATGACTTGACCCCTCCCTTTACCCCCTCGCTGGTCGCGTCCCTTTGCGTGGCGTAAAAGCTGAAGGGTCGCCACTCGGTGCTCCAGCACGGTGAGCCCCTTCAAGCGACACGCTCCTAGCTGCGTATCAACCGTTGATTAAGATAGCTAGCAACATTGACCAGGCAACGACTGAGTTAAGCCGCTACCCATAATGGCGTCGGCTCCAAGAATTGTCAGGTCGCATCACGCTGACTCCATGAGGGACTTCAACTGAGCAAGCCCCTTACCTACAAGAACTGCATGCTCCTCTCAAAGAGCTAACTCATGAAACCGGACGGATGAAAGAAAGTGATCATGAACTCACCGCTGCTGCCACTGGGAACCACACGCAACAGAACAATCCAGCTTGCGTCAGGCACGCTGAAGCCATGCTCTAAGAATTACCATCTCAAGGCTTGGGCTGATACGCAGCTTTGCCATACCCGCTGGGGCCTCCTTATCGCACCATACATCATCAGCTCGATTGGCCAACATCACAATGACAATGGCTTACCGTGACTAGCCAAGAACATCATCGAGAAATCTGAAAATGCGGTTGACAGTTGCTTTGACAGAGGTGCTCTTGGCTATTGAGAATAAGATCATTATGCGGCTCTTCACTGAATTGAATCTCGGCCCTGGCCGTAATTGGAGTGCTCACGGATGCACTCAGAGAGTCTGCGACGAGCTACATTACTTGCCAATGAGTTGGCCGCATGAGCGCGGGCTGATCCATAAGACCGAATGGAATCACGACAGGATCATTAGGTACCAAGATCGGGGGCGCAAGCCGCTTGCTCATTTAGTCCCAGGTAGAATTGAAAGGGCTTATGATAAAGAAGATGAGTCGAACGAAAGATCCTTGATCGATCAGAACAATCAGATCTGAATCAGACGGATGGAAATTATTGGATAGCTGCCCCTCAAGGTGGGAAGCTTTGCCAAGGTTCCCGAGTTCCATCCGGTCACCATCCCCCAACGTCAGCAAGGCAGGGTGGCCATCAGGGGAGATCGGAATCCCCCGCCTTGCTGCAGTCCTGGGTGAGCCCAAGGCCCTCCCACAACAGCAGAAACGCGGTGAAGAAGACCACGGCAACCACCGCCCAGTCCCACCGGGCTTTGGCCGATGTGTAAGGCCAAAGCCCGATCACCTTGACCACCAGCATCCAGATCCCCAGGGAAGCGGGGCTCAGACGGCCGCCGGCTCTGCGGGGTTCTTCTGGATGGCCGGGCGCTCGCCCTGCCGGTCCTGCTGGGCCGCCAGCACCTCCTCCAGACCGGCCAGGTCCTCGTCGGTGATCTTGGTCTGCATCGGGCAATGCTTGGGCCCGCACATCGAGCAGAACTCGGCCTGCTTGTAGATGTCAGCCGGCAGGGTTTCGTCGTGGTACTCGCGGGCTCGTTCGGGATCGAGGGAGAGCTCGAACTGCTTGTTCCAGTCGAAGGCGTAACGGGCGCGGCTGAGTTCGTCGTCGCGGTCGCGGGCGCCGGGTCGGTGGCGGGCGATGTCGGCGGCGTGGGCGGCGATCTTGTAAGCGATCAGGCCCTCACGGACATCCTCGGCGTTGGGCAGGCCCAGGTGCTCCTTCGGGGTCACGTAGCAGAGCATCGCCGTGCCGTGCCAGCCCGCCAGGGCCGCGCCGATGGCGCTGGTGATGTGGTCGTAGCCGGGGGCGATGTCCGTCACCAGGGGACCGAGCACGTAGAAGGGCGCCTCGCTGCACTCCTCCATCTGCTTCTTGACGTTGAACTCGATCTGGTCCATCGGCACATGCCCGGGACCCTCCACCATCACCTGGATGTCGTGCTCCCAGGCACGGCGCGTAAGCTGGCCGAGGGTCTTGAGTTCAGCAAGCTGAGCGGCATCCGACGCATCGTGCTGGCAGCCGGGCCGCAGCGAATCGCCCAGGGAGAAGCTGCAGTCGTAGCGCTTGAAGATCTCGATGATGTCATCGAAGCGCGTGAACAGCGGGTTCTGCTTGTGGTGGTAGAGCATCCACTGGGCCAGGATGCCGCCGCCGCGGCTCACGATGCCGGTGAGGCGGCCCTTCACCAGGGGCAGGTGCTCGATTAGCAGGCCAGCGTGGATCGTCTGATAGTCGACGCCCTGCTGGCAGTGCTTCTCGATGATGTGCAGGAAGTCATCGGCATCGAGCTTCTCGATCGAGCCGTGCACACTCTCCAGCGCCTGATACACCGGCACCGTGCCGATCGGCACCGTGGAGGCGTTGATGATCGCGGTGCGCACTTCATCGAGGTTGACGCCGCCGGTGGAGAGGTCCATCACCGTGTCGGCGCCGTATTTCACCGCCAGGCGCAGCTTGGCCACCTCTTCATCGAGATCGGACGCATTCGGAGACGCGCCGATGTTGGCGTTCACCTTGCAGCGGCTGGCGATGCCGATCGCCATCGGCTCCATGTTGGTGTGGTTGATGTTGGCGGGAATGATCATGCGGCCCCGGGCCACTTCCTCCATCACCAGCGATTCGGGCAGGTTCTCCCGCTTGGCCACATAGGCCATCTCCTCGGTGATCAAGCCCTGGCGGGCGTAGTGCATCTGCGACACGTTGGCGTTGCCGCGACGCTTCTCAATCCAGGCGCTACGCATGATCGACTCGAGAAATGGGGCGTTCGGACCGGGGGCCGCTGGGAGGCGAGGGCACAACTCCGGATCCGGGCGCCACCGGGACCAATTGGACCGCGGTTGCATTCGGGACACTTCCCTGCGCCGGCATGACCCGGATCAGGTTCGGAGGGTGTGATCTCAGCCGGGGCCAGAAGCGGTCTTCCGTTGGGAAGTGTGCTCGGGCCGGGCACCCCTAGTGACGCCTAAAACCTAGCAAGCCTGGCCAGAAACGGACTCTCAGCCCTGAAGGCCATTGAGGGCCGCCGCCACCACCCGATGGTCGGAGTCCTGCTGCAGGCCACTCAGGCGCAGCCGCGCCGTCTCGGCGATCGCCAACAGTTCCGTACTGGCGCCAGCATCCCGGATGATCCGGCCCAGAATCTCGCTACCGCCCACCCGCACGCTGCCATCGGCATCGGCGATGGCCATCTCGGCCAGCTCCAGCAGCACCTGGGTCTCGATCCCCGGCTGCTCCGCCAGGGCCGAGAGGATGCTGCAGCGCACCAGCCACTGGTCGTCGGCCGCGAACGACTGGCGCAGCAGCGGCCAGGCCCGCTCCACCCCGTAACTGGCCAGGGCGTTGGCGGCCTCGGCGCGCACGTTGGCATCCTCATCACCGCTGAGGGCCGCCGTCAGCGCCTCCCAGCCGGCCTCGTTGCGCTTCACCCCAAGGCCCGCGCAGCTGATCGAGCGGACGATGAACGGCTCTTGCTCCAGGCCCAGCAGCAGCAGCGGCACGGCCTGCTCCACCTCCAGCCGCCGCAGCCCCACCAGGGCTGGCAGGGCGCGGGATGGATCACCAGAGACGATGGCCTGGCGAATCTCTTCGGGGTTCAGGCCAGCCGGGCTGGCGGAGTCTGGATCGGCCATGGCCTGGACTCAGGGTTGGGGTGGCTTCACCCTCCCACGCCGTTCACGCGACCGCTGCCAGGGGCCTGCGCCGGTGTCGCCTGCTGCAGCGCCTCCAGCAGAGTCCGCCGCCGCCGGGCCCGGCGCACGCCACTGCTCACCAGCAGCCCGCTACCGATCAGCAGGGCTGGCACCGCCTCGAGCCGCTGGTTGCCGCGGCGGGAGGCCATGCTCACCAGCGCCAGCAGGATCAGCAGCGGGGCCGAAAGGGCCAGCACCATCCTCAGGGCAGGACGGGAGCGGCTCAAGCCTGGCGCTCCATCCAGAGAAGCAGGCTGAGGGTGAGCACCTGCACGCCCACGGCCAGGGAACCCTCATCGGGATTGAAGGCGCCGTTGTGCAGGGCCGCGCAGCCCTTGGCCCCCGCCACCCCCAGCCGGAACATCGAGCCCGGCGCGGCGCTGAGCAGCTGAGCGAAGTCCTCGGCCCCCAGAGACGGTTGATCCAGGCGCAGCACCTGCTGGTGGCCCAGCAGGGCCTGAGCGGCTTCTTCGACGATGTCGGTGAGGCCGGGGTCGTTGTGTACCGGTGGCGAAATGCAGCGGTAGCTCACGCGGGCCTCGCCGCCGTACCCCCGGCAGATGGCGTGGACGGTGTCCTCGATCCAGCCCGGCAGCTCGGCGTGCACGGTGGTGTCCAGGCAGCGGACTGTGCCCAGCAGGCGCACATGGTCGGCGATCACGTTGAACGCCTTGCCCCCCTCGATCCGCCCGAAGCTCACCACCACCGGGCGCAGGGCATCGAGCCGGCGGCTGATCGCCTCCTGCAGGCCACTCACCACCCGGGCCGCGATCCAGATCGCATCCGTCGACTGGTGGGGCCGGGCCCCATGGCCCCCTTCCCCCAGCACCTCCACCTCCAGTTCGCCCGCGGCGGCGGTGAGGCTGCCGCTGCGCACCCCGATCGTTCCCACCTCCAGGCTGGGGAACACATGCAGCCCGAACAGGGCCTGCACACCCTCCATGGCGCCATCGGCCAGCATCCAGGCCGCCCCCTGGGCCGTTTCCTCCGCCGGTTGGAACAGCAGCCTCACCCGCGCGCTCAGTTGTGCGGCCAGGGGCGCGAGCAGCCGCGCCACACCGAGCCCCACGGCGGTGTGCAGGTCGTGCCCACAGGCATGCATCAACCCCTGCTGGCTGGAGGCGAAGGCCAGGCCGGTGCGTTCCTCCACCGGCAGGGCATCCATGTCGACCCGCACGGCAACCAGCGGCGCCCCCACCGGTCCCAGCTCGCCCACCACACCGGTGCGGCCGACCCCTTCGCGCACCTGCCAACCGAGCAGGCGCAGTTCACCGGCCACCAGGGCCGCCGTCTGGTGTTCGGCGCCGCTCAGCTCGGGGTGGGCATGGACATGCCGGCGCAGACCGATCAGCTCGGGCGTGGCCTGCTCCAGAGCCCTGGCCAGATCCAGCCGCTGCCACAGATCAGCCGCGGTGCCGCTGGAACGGGGTGGGGCGGCAGAACTCATCGCTGGACCAACTGGAGAAAATCTTCGAGAGCCTCAACCGGCCCCGGAGGCCAGCGTCGAATCTCCAGCAACCATTCTGGCTGGCGGTAGCGGGGATCCAGGCCTGAGGCCGCCGCCCAGTTGCTTTCCGCTTCGCCGGCGGCGCCCCGTTGCCAGAGCAGAGCCGTGAGGGCCGCCCGCGCGTCAGCGAAAAGGGGATAGCGGCGCACCAGCTTGCGCAGTTCCCGCTCCGCCTCGGCCGGCTCCCCAAGCTGAAAGGCGGCCAGGGCCGCGCTTGAGCGGGCCATGGCAAAGCCCGGCCGGGCCGCCGCCGCCGCCTCGAAGCAGTCCCTGGCCTGATCCCAATGGCCAAGGGAACCCTGCACATTGCCGAGGTTGTAGAGGGCGGAGGCCTCCTCGGGATTCCGCTCGAGGATCCAGTGGTAATCGGCGGCGGCCCGGTCCCACTGGCCCAGGGCCTCTTCGGCGGTGCCACGGTTGAGGTGGGGATCGGGGTTGATCGGATCGAGCGCCATCGCCCGCTCCTGATCCGCGATCGCCGCCTCGGCCCGCCCCAGGGCCAGTTGCACGTTGCCGTGGTTGCTCCAGGCCGCGGCATCGTTGGGGGCCTGCTCCAGCACCTGGTCCCAGAGGGGCAGGGCATCACCGAAGCGGCCCTCGCGGCTGGCCCCGAGGGCCGCTTCGAACAACTCCGGCAACGGCTGGGAGCGCTGCGGGGTTGCAGGCGGCGCTGGTGCAGCGGGGCTGGCCCAGAGCGGTCCCGGTGCCGGCAGCAGCAGCAGAACCAGCCCCAGACCGGCCGCTAGCAGGCCCATTCCCATGGCCCGCAAGCCGGTTCTGCAGCTGAACAGGAGACGCTGACGCCAGTTGTGCATCAGGCGGCCTCCGGCCAGCTCAGATGGCGCCGTGCCGCCTCGGTGGCCACCCGGCCCCGGGGGGTGCGTTGCAGAAAGCCAAGCTGCAGCAGAAACGGCTCCACCACAGTTTCCAGGGTGATCGGGTCTTCGCCGAGACCAGCGGCCAGGGTGTCGAGGCCCACCGGGCCGCCGCCGTAGCCGCCGAGCAACAACTCCAGCAGGCGGCGATCGCTGGCATCGAGGCCACGGTCATCCACCCGGTGCAGGCTGAGGGCCTCGGCCACAAGGCCCGGGCCGATGCGCGCCTCCCCCTGGACGCTGGCCACATCGCGCACCCGCCGCAGCAGCCGGTTGGCGATGCGGGGCGTGCCGCGGCAGCGGCGGGCGGCCTCCACGGCCGCCCCCGCCTCCAGCACCAGACCCATCAGCCCCGCGGCCCCCCCGACGATCGCTTGCAGATCGTCGACGGTGTAGAACTCCAGCCGCTGGATCAGCCCGAAGCGGTCGCGCAGGGGTGAACTGAGGGCTCCGGCCCGCGTGGTGGCGCCCACCAGGGTGAAGGGGGCCAGCGGCACCGCCCGGGTACGGGCGGTGGTGCCCTTGCCCACGGTGAGATCGAGGCGGAAGTCCTCCATCGCCGGATAGAGCAGTTCCTCGGCCACGCGGTTGAGCCGGTGGATCTCGTCGATGAACAGCACCTCGTTCGGGCGCAGGTTCACAAGCAGACCGATGATGTCGCGCGGGCGCTCCAGGGCGGGTGCACTGGTGATGCGGCAGCGAACCCCCAGTTCCTCCGCCAGCACCAGGGCCATGGTGGTCTTGCCGAGGCCGGGGGGGCCGTAGAGCAGCACATGATCGAGCGCCTCGGCCCGCTGGCGCGTGGCCTCCACGGCAATGCCCAGCACCTGCTTGAGCTCGCTCTGGCCGATGTAATCACTCAGGCGCCGCGGCCGCAGCCCGTCCTCCCGGTTGGGCAGGGGGGCTTCCTCTTCGGCCGTAAACGGATCCTCACTGGGGCTGGTCTTCTGCTGGCGCGGATCCAGCAGCCGCGGTGGCGGCTGGGCGCCGGATCCGGCTGCAGAGGAGACGATCGCCATGGCCCTGACAGTAGGCAGGCCAGGCCGTGGATAGGGTCAGCTCAGCAGAGGGGAGGTCGATGGCCAAAGGCGCGGGCAAGAAGGCGGCCAGGGCAGCACGGGATGCCTCCAACCGGTTGCTGGCCGACAACCGCTTCGCACGCCATCAATACGAGATCCTCGAAACCCTGGAAACGGGCATCGAGCTGGTGGGCACCGAAGTGAAGTCGATCCGAGCGGGCAAGGCCAATCTGCGCGACGGCTTCGGCCTGATCCGCAACGGCGAACTGCAGCTGCACAACGTTCACATCTCGCCCCACAGCCACGCGGGTGCCTACTTCAACCACGAGCCCCTGCGCACCCGCAAGCTGCTGGCCCACCGCCGCGAGATCGACAAGCTGCGGGTGGCCCTCGACCAGAAAGGTCTCACTCTGGTGCCGCTGAACCTGCACCTCAAGGGCTCCTGGATCAAGCTCACCCTGGGGCTGGCCAAGGGCCGCAAGCTGCACGACAAGCGCCCGGAGGAACGCAGGAAGGACGCCGACCGGGAGGAGCGCTCCGCCCTGGCCCGCCTGTAGCCATACAGTCCCCAGCAGTTGCGGGGCACTGGGATGTCGGCACTGACGCGCTGTCTGCAGGAAGAGGCGGCCGCCATCGCCGCCGCCTCCGGGCGCCTCGATGCCGAGCAGGTGGATGCGGCCCTGGTGCTGCTCGACCGCTGCGCAGACCAGCGCGCCAAGCTCGTGATCACGGGCGTGGGCAAGAGCGGCATCGTGGCGCGCAAGATCGCCGCCACCTTCTCCTCGATCGGGCTGATGGCCCTCTACCTCAACCCCCTCGACGCCCTGCACGGGGATCTGGGGGTGGTGGCCCCCGAGGACGTGGTGCTGCTGCTCTCCAACAGCGGCGAGACCCAGGAGCTGCTGGAGATCCTGCCCCACCTGCGCCGCCGCGGCACAGGCCGCATCGCCCTGGTGGGCCGGGTGGCCTCCAGCCTGGCCCGGGGCTGTGAGGTGGTGCTGGATGGCTCCGTCGACCGGGAAGTGTGCCCCCTCAACCTCGCGCCCACCGCCAGCACCGCCGTGGCGATGGCGATCGGCGATGCCCTGGCGGCGGTGTGGATGGAGCGGCGCGGCATCTCACCGGCCGATTTCGCCCTGAACCATCCAGCTGGAGCCCTGGGCAAGCAACTCACCCTCACCGTGGGGGATCTGATGGTGCCCACCGCCAAGCTCCATCCCCTCGAGGAGAGCGCCAGCCTCAGCGAGGTGATCGCCGGGCTCACCGGCGACGGGGTGGGAGCCTGCTGGGTGCGCCGGGCCGACAATGACTCCCTGCTGGCCGGGCTGATCACCGACGGCGACCTGCGCCGGGCCCTGGAGCAGCACGCACCCGCCGCGTGGGGTGAGCTGAGGGCCACCGATCTGATGACCGTCGACCCGATCACCGTGGCGGCAGATCTGCTGGCAGTGGAGGCACTTGAGCGGATGGAGCGCAACCGGCGCAAGCCGATCGGTGTGCTGCCGGTGCTGGGCGAGGGGGGGCCGATGCTGGGGTTGCTGCGGCTTCACGATCTGGTGCAGGCGGGCCTGACCCCGTCGGCCAGATGAACTCTCAGCCGGCAGCGGCCGCCGCGATGGCGCGGGCCTGCTCCAGCTGCTCGGCGGTGTCCACCGAGAGGAAATCACCATCCACGGGGAAGGTGCCCACCGGGATGCCGGCCTCGATCAGCCGCAGCTGCTCGAGCTTTTCGATCTGCTCCAGCGGAGAGGCGGGCAGGGCGCTCCAGCCCGCCAGCACATCGCCCCGGTAGCCGTAGATCCCCACATGGCCCCAGTAGGGCGCGTGCTGGGGCCAGTCGGCGGGCTCAACGCCGCGCACATGGGGCAGGGCCGAGCGGGAGAAGTAGAGGGCGCGGCCGTCTGCCGCCAGCAGCGTCTTGACCACATTCGGGTTGTGCACCTTCTCCGCCCCCATCCGGTACACCGGTGTGAGCACGGAAGGAGCCGGTGTGGTGCTGGCAAAAGCCTCCGCCATCGCATCGATCACCGCCGGATCGATGAAAGGCTGATCCCCCTGAACGTTGATGATCACCGTGCGGGCGGGATCAACCGGGGCAGCGTCCGGCCCGGCGACTGCCGCCGCAGCTTGGGCCATGAGCGCGTCCACCACCGAAGCGAGGCGGTCGCTGCCGGAGCTGCAGGAGGCCGCCGTCATCAGCACGGGGAAACCCCAGCCGCCTGCCTCCTGGCACAGCAGATCGCTGTCGGTGCAGAGCACCACCGCTGAGGCCCGCCGCGAGCGCCGGCAGCACTCCAGCACCCGCCGCAGCATCGGCTGCCCGCCGATGTCGGCCATCACCTTGTTAGGCAGGCGAGAAGACTCGAGCCGGGCTGGCACCGCCACCAGGCAACGCCAGGGGGCCGCTGCCTCCTGCTGCAGGTCCGCCTCGTTCACCGCTGCTGCCGGCCGCTGCTGCGGAGCCTATCGCCAGGCCGCGGTGAGCTTCCGGGCCTGATCCACCAGCTCCTCCACCTGCCGCTGGGGCGCCGCGGCCCGCTCGCCCGAGGCCACGGCCCGGTAGAGGTCGGCCACCCTCCAGGCTTCGCTGGCGGGGTCATCCCCATGGCGGGGGATCAGATGAACATGCAGGGGCCGGGCCCCCTCCCCCAAAGCGATCACATACACCCGCCCCCAACCGGTGAGCGGGCGCACCCGGGCGCTGCAGCGCTGCAGCATCGGACCGAAGGCCGCGGCCTCGTCCGGCTGGAAGTCGATCGGACCGCCGAGATGGCGGCGAGCATCCAGCAGCAGCCAGCCCGCCAGAGGGGCGGGGCGGGGGTGATGGCGCAACAGCCATGGGCCCTGGCGGAGGATTTCGTCGCGGGCCGCCGCCTCCCCATCGCCGTGGAGGCGACAGATGCCGCAGGGGGCCTCGCCGCTTGGCTGCCCGGAGCCCTCCTGCGAAGCTGCGCTCAGCCGCGGGTCGCTCATCACTGCCGTTCCTCCCGGTTCCGTGCCCGTGGTGCTCAGCGTGGCCTATCACAGCCTCGATGCCCTGCAGCAGCTGGGGACCGATCTGGCCCGCCAGAGCCTGCTCCCGTTCTGCTGGCTGGTGGTCGACAACAGCCCGGAGTCGGCGCCGCTTCGGCCCGGCGACCTCACCGCCGCTGGCGACCTCACCGCCGCTGGCGACCTTCAGCTGGAACTGGTGACGGGGCGTGAAGGGGATGGCTTCGGGTCGGGCTGCAACCGGGGCTTCGAGCACCTGGCCCGCCGGGGATGGGGGGGCTGGATCTGGCTGCTCAATCCCGACACCGCCCTGCCAGCCGGAGATGAACTGGAACGGCTGAGCCTGACCCTGGCGCAGCTGCCGCCCCGGGCGCTGCTGGGCACCGCCGTGCGCAGCGGAAGCGGCGAGCTCGAACCCAGCGGTGGCTGGATCGATCCCGGCCTCGACTTCCGCCGCCGCCAGGTGGGTGAGGCCGCCCTGGCCACGGCCGTCTCTGCCGGCTCCGGGGGCTGCACGGTGCAGCTCGACTGGCTGAGCGGCTGCAGCCTGGTGATCCGGCCCAGCGCCCACATCCCGCCCGCCCGCTTCGATCCCGCCTTCCCCCTCTATTACGAGGACATGGACCTCTGCCTGCGGTTGGCGGCGTCGGGCGCCCCGGTGCTGTGGTGGCCGGTGCTGGCGGTGACCCATCAGCGCGGCGCGGGCAGCCAGACCCCCAGCGAACGGCGCCAGCAGCTGTCGACGCTGAGTTATCTGCGCTTCCTGCGCCGCCACCGGCCCGGCTGGGTGCTCGCCCTGCGCAGCCTGCGGCTGCTGATGATGACACTGGTGCGGCTGCCGGGGCGGCCGAAACGCGGCTGGGCGACGCTGGTGGCGATGGCAGACGCCATGGCTCCCTTCCCCCGCGCCGATCCGGCGGTGTCCCCAAGACGATGAGTGCGGCGATGCCCCTGGCCCTGTTCAACGGCAGCTACCTGGGCGGGCGGCCCACCGGCATCGGCGTGGTGGCCCGGGAACTGGTGGCGGCCCTGGATCCGGGCTTGGTGCCGCTGCTGGATCCCTGCAGCGGCGATCGCCCCGGCAGCCTGGCCATTCCCGCCAATCTCTCGCCCGAGCACGGCCGCGCAGGCCACCTGCGCCGGCTGCTCTGGACCCAGTGGGAGCTGCCGAAACTGCTGCGCCGCAGCGGGGCGCCGCTGCTCCTCTCGCCCCTGCCCGAAGCCCCCCTGGGGCGGGGGGTGCGCTCGCTGGTGCTCGCTCACGACCTTCTGCCCCTGCGCTATCCGCAGCTCACCCCGCTGCTGGCGTACCACCTGGCCTACGTGCCGCTGGTGCTGCACCGGGCGGTGCGGGTGCTCTGCAACTCCGAAGCCACGGCCCGGGAGGTGCACCAGCGCCTGGGGGTGCCCGCGAAACGGCTGGTGCCGATCCGGCTGGGATTCAGCCCGGGGCTGCTGCGGCCCCTGGGGCTGAAGCGGCAGCCGTTTTTTCTGGTGCTCGGCCGCCACGACCCCCACAAGAATCTGGAGCGGGTGCTGCGGGCCTTCGCGGGGCTGCGCGACCGCGACCACCGCCTGGCCCTGGTGGGCCCCCAGGATCCCCGCTACACCCCCCGGCTAAGGCGCCTCGCCAGCGAGCTGGGCATCGCCGGCCGCTGCGACTGGAGCAACTGGGTGAGCGACCAGGATCGACTGGACCTGCTCAACCGCTGCCGCGGGCTGGTGATGGCCAGCCTCTGGGAGGGCTTCGGGCTGCCCGCCCTGGAGGGGATGGCCTGCGGCGCCCCCGTGATCGCCGCCGAGGCCGGGGCCCTGCCGGAGGTGGTGGGAGAGGCGGCCCTGCGGGTGGATCCCCGCCAGGTGGGCGCGATCGGGGCGGCGATGGAGGACCTGATCCAGCAGCCGTCTCTGGCCGCCCAGCTGGGGGAGGCGGGCCTGCTGCAGGCCGCCCGCTTCCGCTGGGCGGACACCGGCCGCGCGGTGGAGGACCTGCTGCGGCAGCTGGCCTGAGCCGAGCCGGATCAGACCAGACTCACCGCCTGATCCCGGCTGGCCAGGCGAGTCACCAAGCCGCGCAGGTGGGGATCGCAGCTGGTCGGCAGGGCCACCAGCAGTGGCGATCCGGCCGGACGCAGGGCCAGAGCCGCCAAGAGGGCCATGCTCTCCCCCACCACGATCAAGCCGGAGCAGCGGGCGATGCGCTGCTCGAGCGCGATCAGGGCTTCACTCCCCTCTGGGGTGGCTGTACACGGCAACCGCCAGGATCGTTTCGAGCGCACCGGGTGGGGCAGCACCAGCCAGGGCCGGGGCAGTCGCTCCGCTGTGGCCATCAGCCGCTCCACCCCGGGGGAATCCACGATCAAGGTGCCCGGCGTTGCGCCGGCCGGGGGGGCAACGGACAATGGAATCGGACACGGGGCGGCCAGGTAGAGCGGCCCGAGCTCCAGCACATGGAAGCGCTCGCACCAGGGGGCCCGGCCATCGCGCTGGTCCGAGAAGAGGGCCAGCGGGGTTCCCAGCGGGAAAAGGCCTGGATCGAGGGCCCGGGGCTGGCCGCGGTACTGATCGAGGCCGTCATCGAGCAGGAGCAGGCGGGGACAACGACCCACCAGCCAACGCAGGGCGCGGCCCGCGCCACGCAGGTGGGGCAGACGCACTTCACCCACGAGCCCGAGAGTGGTGAACAGGGCCAGGGCCACCATCACCGTCGGATGAATCCGCAGACGCAGGGGCCAGAGCTGCCGGTCGTCGGGGTCCAGGCGTAGGCGGCTGCCTTCGAGCACCAGC
>NZ_JAGQBY010000090.1:0-13413 GCF_024345875.1 Synechococcus sp. EJ6-Ellesmere | reverse complement strand
AGCCAGAGGGCACCGGGGTTGGGCGGCAGGCGGGCGCTGCGGCAGAGGGTGCCGTTGTAGGTGAAGTCACCGGTGTCCACTCCCGGGCCGTTCTCCTTGGCGGAGATGTAGTTGGCGCGCTCGAGGAAGCACTCGAGCACGTGGCTGGCGAGCACGGCAGAGGTGGTGTCGCCGGGGATGGCGCTCTCGGCCAGCAGCAGGCGGGCATTGGCGAAGGGCTGCAGGGGAGTGGGGCCCCACAACGCTGCATTGCGCTGGTGCTGGCTGCTGGTGAAAAGACGGGGGCTGGTCATCGCCATCGCTCAACCCCGCAGCAGGGCCGTGCTGCCCATCGATCCGGCGGCGGCAGCTCTGAACTGAACCCAACTGGCGAGTGCCGGCAAGAGCAGCAGGAGCTGCTCGCCGTAGCGCCGTCGCTGGCTGAGCAGGGCCGCCGAGCTGGAGCGGGGATTGGCGTAGACGGTTTCGCTCTCCTGGCGCAACAGGGCGGTGTCGTAGGCGATCACATCCGCCTTCTGCAGTGGCGCGTCACCGGCGGCTGCCACCGAGCCGGCGATCGGTCCCGAGTGGCTGTGCTTTTCGATCGCCTGCTCATGCTCGGGGCCGGCCGCCAGCAGTTGCTGATCGATCAGGGCCACTGCATCGAGCAGGGCGCGGGCGCAGAGCACGCCGGCGGGGTGGTGGCGCTCCAGATCCGCCATCGCCCGGCCGATGGCATCCAGGCAGGGAACAGTGGCCGGTAGGGCCAGGGCCTGCCGGATCGACTCTTGATCGCCGGGTTGCCAGATTGCAGCCAGGGTTTGTGAATCCGGCACGGCGGTGGCCATCGAGAGGACAACTCCTGTTGCCGGGGGCCTGGTGCTGGGGATCGATGCGGCCTGGACGGCGCATCAGCCCAGTGGTGTGGCCCTGGTACATCAGCGCGGAGATGCATGGTCGAGTGTGGCCTTGGCTCCCAGCTACCAGAGCTTCATCAACCTGGCCCATGGCACCCCTGTGGACTGGGCGGCACGGCCGCAGGGCAGCAGTCCAGAGATCGATGCACTGCTGGACGCCGCTGAACGCCTTGGCGGTCGGCCGGTGGATCTGATCGCCTTCGACATGCCGCTTTCCACCGAGCCGATCGCCAAGCGACGTGTGGCCGACCGTGAGGTATCTCGGTTGTTCGGCAACCGGGGCTGCGCCGTCCATAGCCCTACGGCTCAGCGGCCTGGAGCCATCGCTGACCGGATCCGTCAGGAGCTGCAGAGCAGGGGCTACCCCCTGTGCACCGCCACAGATTGCCCTGGGCCTTGCGGGGTGATCGAGGTCTATCCCCATGTCGCCCTGCTGGCGCTGCTGCAGCGCGACTACCGGGTTCCCTACAAGGTCAGCCGCTCGCTTCGGTACTGGAAGGCTGAACAGTTGCCGGTTTCCGAGAGGATCCGCCGGCTGCTGGTGGAGTTCCGGCAGATCCGAGCCGCCCTGGATCAGCACATCGGGGCCATTGCCCTACCTCTGCCGGAGCCTGAGCAGGTGTCCGCACTTGCTGCCCTCAAGCCGCTGGAAGACAGCCTCGATGCCCTGGTCTGCGCCTGGGTGGGGATGGAGCACCTACAGGGCCGCACGCGGGGCCTGGGCGATTCCATTGCCGCGATCTGGTGCCCTGAACAGGCCTTCCGCTCATGGAAGGATTCGCCGGGTTAGGTGGGTGCTGGTGCCACACCGGCCAGATCTCCCAGCCATTGCTGCAGGGCGGCGTCGCTGACGATGCCCCTCTCGTGCAGCTGCAGCATCTCCGTCACGGTGGGCTGGGGTTTGGGTGCCGGTGCCAGCGGGCTGATCTCCACCACCAGGGCCGGTCCTTCCTGGGAAGGCAAAGGCTCGCCGGTGATGGCACACCAGTGCTGGAGCAGCGAGGAAAACATCGAGGCTTTCTGGATCGCCTGGCTCTGCAGCAGCGCGTAGGCCTGCGAGGCAGCCATCGAGATCTCCGTCGCCGTGCGCGGTGCCCCCTGGGCGGCAGCCGGGATCAGGGCATCGCGGCGCATGCCCTGATCGAGCACTTCCAGCCAGGCGCGATGCTCCGCCAGGGAGCGGGCCTGGATCTCCACGAACTGGAAGCTTGCACCCTCCGGCAGGTCGATCACGGTGTTGGGACCCAGGACCACTGGTTCACTCGGCTGACCCGAGGCCATGGGGCCGGTCACACCGGTGCGCACACCCACCGGCAGCGCTGTTCGGTAGAGCAGCTCCTGGTAGTCGCTCTGACAGCGGAAGTGGTTGAGGTACTGGTGTGCCAGGCCCAAGTGGGGCAGCTCCCCTTCCCCGAATGGCGCGCCATGGCTGGCGTACCAGATGGCTGGGAGTTGGCTGATGCCGCGGTAGTGGCGCTGGTCCAGGCGCTGCTTGCGCCAGCCGGTGGGCGCCTGGGGATCGGCCACCAGAGTCTCGGTGATCAAGGTCATGCCTGGCCCTCCGGGTTCCTGGGCATCGAGGCAGGCCGTCAGGTACTGCCAGCGGTGGGGCGGTGGATCCTGTGACGCCTGTGTGTCGGTGGCCGGGGTGGTGGCATTGGGGCGCCGCTCGCGCCAGGTGATCGCATCCGGCAGCGCATGGTTGCCGGGAAGGTGCCAATGGAGAACGTCGCCCCGCTCAAGCAGCAGCAGCCGCGGCAACGACAGCCGATCGCCATTGCGTAGAGCCTGCTGCCGGTCCCCCTCGCTGGGCCAGAGGTGGGCCGGAGGGATCACCCCCACAAGGGCCGCACCATCACGCAGCACCAGCAGGTCAGCAGCCTCCAGGAACACGCCCAGGTCGGTGCCGCAGCCATCCACATCGCTGATCACGCTCTGCAGCGAGGCCGGAAGCTCGCGCCAGTGGCTGGAGGCCAGCATTCCTGCGAAGGTGCGCAAGGCATCACGGAAGAAACCCGAGGGCAGGGCCCCCTCCACCCGGCGGCGGTAGGCGGATTCAGGCTCCCGTTCACCGCGGGGGAGGTAACGCTCCTTACGGCCTGCCCCGTTGGGGCCGGCGAGAAGGTGCCAGCAGTCCTGCACCAGCTGCAGGCGGGGCAGCAGAGCCGCCAGGGTGGGGTGAAGCGGCCAGGGGAGGCGATCCGAGGAGAGCTGGGACAAGCCCGATCAGCGGCTGTTGGCTATTGCCGGTGTCGCGCATCGACCAGGGCGGCTGGTCTCGAGCAGATAGCGGTAGGGCCAAGGGGTCTGGTTCCGGGTGGTTCTCAGACCCGCGAACACGTCCTACGGTTTGAGGGGATCAGCTAAAAACCACTGCAATCACAACCGGCTCAACCCGTGCAGCCCATGATCTGCGTCTGGATATCGGAAAGAGATTTACCCCTCGGAGTGGTTCACAGAAACCACCGAAGGACAGGTTAGACATACCCATGCCTCAGTCCCAACGGTGACAACCGAGGTCATTGATCACTATTATTCTCGCAACTCAGCTTCCAAGCCAATGAAGATGATCGGCGCGAATCTCAGGTACCGTTACGCATTCAAGCGAATGGATGAAGCCATGGAAGAAGGCTGGCTAATGGAAGCAATAACGATTCAAGAGAGCATTCTTTCGGGGCGCCTTCTGTCATGTCTTTTTTCGAAGGGAATTAACGTAAATCCACGAGACTCTTTCAAATCGTTAATTGATAGATTTAGGAAGCATGTCCAGGAAGAGGATCCGCAAGTAAAGGCGCTCGCGGGCCGGCTGGATGAGTGGCGAGTCAAAAGAAACGAGACGCTGCACTCTGTTTGCAGACATATTGATGATCCTTATCATGAGGACACTATAAAGAAGTTCGAAGATAAGCTTGTCGACACTGCGCGGGAGGGAAGAGCATTGGTCGATGATGTTCGAAACACGGTTGAAAGGATTAAGCGGATGATTAAGAACCCAGGCTCAGTGAGTTGATGGATGTCTAACCGGCCCCTCGAGTAGTCAGGCCACCGCAAGCACTCAGCTTCACAACCACCAACTTCCTGCCTGCCACTCAGGGGCAGCGCTTGTCTTACTGACAAATAAAGCCGCAGCAAAGCAGGTTAGAAAAGTTCACCCTAGATACTTTGCGGATATCGCTTCAATAGCTTTCGGACGTCCGTAGTCATCAAGAGGAATGTCCTCGGATCTATCTACACGAATCTCCAGAAGATCCCCAGCTTCTACCTCATTCCACAAAAGGTCGCCAAACTCCATGACCCCTTGGTGGATATAGAATCTATTGCCCTGCTCGTCTTCTCCGAACATGAATGGGGCGTGCTTAGAGGTATCAAGCCTGTTACGTGGAATTTTACCAACAGTGACTATAATAGAATCAGCCGATTTAGATTCTATCTTCTCAGCTACTTTCTCCGTAAGTGCATTCCAGTAATCAATCATCTTTGAGACAGTTTCTGCATTAGACGTAGTCTTGAATCGGTTCAGGCTCAAGGCAATGTCACGGCATCTGTCAGAACTGGCCTTGTCGCAGGAAGCTTTGACAAAACTAAGGTGCGCAACACAGAAGTCAACAAGCGCGAGGCCGACTTCTTGAACTGTTGCGAGAGATGAGAAACTACGGATATGACCAGATAATGATGTAACAAGCTTCCAAGCCTCCTCTGATTGCTCGCCGCGATAACCAAACTGGGCAAAGACAGAGTTGAGGGTTGCGATTGCACTAATCATATCCGCTGTCCAGGAGTCAGTCGCTTCTGTAGAGTCGCGAATCACAGACTGGGCACGTTCTCTATATGCCTGAGCACGGATAGAGCCAATCACAGCGGCTATTCTATCCGAGCCAAGAAACCGTTCAGAATTAATAAGGACCTCTTGATATTCACCCATATAGATAAGAGGAACAAAGTAGTTTAAGGCTAGCTGCCGAGCGGTAACAGAATCAGACAGCAACTCGCGTTCACCAATTTCCTTCCATAACCTCTCTGCTACTTTGGTAGCATTATCAAAGTCTGACGATGTCCTATATAAATAAGAAAGCCTAAGACCAGAGGCTTTGTCGCCAGCATCAAGAGCACTTCTCAAACAGTCTATTGATCCAGGGAGGTCCCTAAGCCGAGATCTTGCAATCCCTTCGATTCTCTTGTAAATTGGAAAATTGCCAACGTTACTAAAAGCTTCTGCCTTCTTCCGCGCAACATCCCACTGCTGACGGTCTCGTGAACGTAGACAGTCGAATAACTCACGTACTCTAGCTGAATGCACAGAATCTAAGTCGCTTGGTAGATACTCAGGATGGAGCGGAGAGGAACGCTCTGAACTGAACTGATCATGCTGGACACGTCCTTTGACCTTGCGCTGCTCCACAAGGTTCCTAGCCTCAAGATCAACAGGACAACTGACCATGTAGTCACGGGCGGCAGGCTGAATCTCAACGTTTTCTGTTTCCTTTGTATGAAAGAAGTTAACCAGAGAAGTTCGCCTAAGCTCCATGACAGCTTCCGAAACATCCTCCATTGTCATATCAAGAAGAAGGCATGCCTCATTCCTATTAACAGAATGGCCGGCCGCGAATATACATTCTAGTACTTTCTTGCTATTCGTGGAAAGAGACGAAATAAGATTCCTAAATGCAAAATCAGTAGTAGCGTTCCTCGCTTGAGCCGCAGCTTCGGTGATACTGCTTGGAGATAGAGCCAAATACTCAATCGTTAATTTGATTGAGAGAGGGTTATTTTTCCCAATAGTCACAATGGTATCAATTTCCTCTTGAGATCGTAGGCTTAACCCTAAGAGAGCTGAGTACCTTCGCGCGAGGTGCCTAGCAGCTTTCTGATCAAGATCAGATAAAGAAAATACCCTTGAGTTATTGACAGAAACTCTGCTGGTAACAAGCAATAGCCAGCCGTCCGGAATAGTTTCTTCATAAAACTGATCAAACTCGTCAGGCTTATCCCGAATCAAGGTCTCCAAGTTATCAATGCAAATGAGAAGCTTGGTGCCGTCGCCGTCTTCAAACGCCTTGCCAACCGAAGACAGATAGGAGTCGATTGAAGATTTAATGATGCTCAAAGATGAAGATTTAGATGTTACTGGCTCAACTCCAGCAGCACTTAGCGCTTCTTCTTTGGCACTGAAAAATAAAACATCTGTAAATGAAGTCAAGTATTCAGGAGTCTGGGTTATCTCGTTAAGCAGGCTTAAGGCAAGCGCAGTTTTTCCTGTACCGCCAGGTGCAACAATTGATACAAGATTGTTTCGCTTTCGTTTCAATGCGCTTTTAATCTCTTCGGATATCTTTTCACGTCCGACAAGTCCTGTCCCACCAAAGTCAAAGTCACTCTCTTTTGGTAGATTACTTGGAATGCGCCATGGGTTTCGACTGATCCACTTCTCTGGTGGAGTGTATAGTTTTCCCGCTTCTGCGTCGAGAAGAGCATTTCGAGCGGCTTCAAGTCCAAGCCGTTGAGCAGCTGGTGACGAAGCTAGTGCTGCCACAGAAAACCAATAAGACTCATGAAACTGTCTATTGGGATGGCTAATTGCATTTCTGACATTAGGAATGCACAAGACCTCCACAAGTCCCTTAAGCTGCTTTGCGTCAGCACGAAGGCTGCCTTCTAGTATCATTGGAAGCATATCACACACTTCCTGAAAGTACGTCTCTTCAATTATCCGCTTTACTGAAACAGCCTCATCTCCTGTTGCCGTTATTCTCTGTACGATAGGATCAGTTATGGAGTTTGGTAATTCCTCAATGTCGGCGATGCGCTTTAGGATTTGCTCTCCAATGGCCATCTCAAAGCTATACAGGACTGCTTCGCACTTCCGGCGCAGCAAGAGAAGATCAAATGCTGATTGTTGCTGCTCTGGCATTGGCTTGATTGTCTTATGGCCAAGAAGTAACTAAGATGCTAGGTCAGCTACTGAAGACCAACAACACCATCCACCTGAACTGTTGTGGAATGATCCTGCCACCTTCACAACCTCATAGCGGCCAGGTGATCGCGAACGTTAGGCCTCGTCTATCGCGGGGTCGCCCCAGGCCAAAAGCGGCGTGGCATAGCCCAGCCTCAGCGGGTGCCGAGGGTTGCCCGCAATCGTGAGGCCGAAATGCATGACTGGTTTACCTGATGACATCAGGGCATCCATCAAAATATCAAATGCGTCCTGCAGCTTCGGCGACACCTTGGTGGTGTTGCCCCAGCAGGGCACCAGGATGTCCGCGTCTTCGATGATGCTGGTGATGTGGTCGCCGATCTCTGGCCCATAGGGGTCGTCGACCATTGCGAGATCCCTCACATCGGTGGCGCGGTAGGCGAACACGTTGCCAACGATGAATCGGCTACCTCCCCATTGCTTGGTGAAGCCGATCCATTTGCGCACCGTGGCGTCATCCTGGGTGGCGTCTGCCGTGCTTGGGTTGATGCCCAAGAAGGCATACACCGGTCCTTCCATGCCGACGGTACGCTCGAGTCTGTAGCGGTAGTTCCCGCAGGGGCTGAGGATCGCGCTCATTGTCTTCCTATCGGTTGTGTCCAGTTTGGCGACGTGCCTGCCAGGCCTAGCATTAAGATCAAGCGGCCGTGGAAAAGGATGCCTGGTGGATGCATGGCCTACTCCCCGTCACTGATCTTGAGCATTCGACAAAATCCAACAGGAGTCAGCCATGAAAGAAAGGGACATTCAGGATTATCTATTTGACAATCCTAGCGTTCTGTTCCCATCTCAGTCAGTCTCCGAGAAACACAAAGAGTATTGCGTCCATGGCAAGCGGATTGATCTGCTCTTCGTTGTAAACGGACATACGCATATCATTGAAATCAAGAACACCACTATTCAGTGTGAGCATATTGGCCAGATCGTTGAGTATTATGGATTACTTCGTGACAGGATGGGTTCGGAAACGCTGCATATGATCCTTGTCTCACCATCAATCCCGGCTTGGAGATCTGCATTCCTAGAGGAGATTGGAATTCGGTGCATTGAACTTGACTTCGACTGTCTTGCAGGAATCGAAGCAGGAAAGAAGCTTGCTAAAGACTCGAAGCAGTTCGAGAAAATAGCAAAAGACAAACAGTCTTTTGCCAGTGCATTAGGCCGGAATGAGCCTATTCTATTTGAAGACGTTGCTGGGGCGGCATCTCCTCGGGGGATGGCTTACAAGGAGCGAGCGCTACATGGCACGCTGAAGATTCTAGCAACAGAGTTTTCAGACTACGAGATCATGCCGTTTGGTATAACCAGAGCGAGTTCACATGATTGGTATATAGAAAATCAGACGCCAGACAATGCAGCAGAAAAAGCATGTCGCGGTGGAGTCTGGTGGGCTTACAGATTCGGATCTGCGAACGATATGCCCAAAAATGATGTGCCGAATATATCCGTTATAGCAGGAGAGACTGGGCTTGATATCTGCATTAATGCCGAGCTACGGCCATCTCAAAAAGCCATGCTAGAGCGAATTGAGCAGCAGCCAGAAGAGTTTGAAGATCTAGTCAGGAAAAATGCCGAATTATCATTTAAGATGTATGCCAAGATAGAGCATCAGCCACGCTTCTATCACTGGATTATGACTAGCTGGATTATGAATCCATCCATCAACTCTAATGCAATACTGTCACTCGCCAGGAATTATAAAGAGTCTTTTGCCGTTAAGAGAACGGAGCTGATATCAGGCATCCTTGCCAGTAATCCTAGGATATCATCCGCTCAAGTAGACCATATGCGATCAACAAATAAAATGCCCAATACCGCCTTCCGCCTCACGTTAAATCTTGACAAATCATCCGCTTACTGGAACATGACGGCGATTGGTCAAGTTGAATACCTTGCCCAAAAGATTATCTCACTTAAAGAGCTAATTAACTTCTTCGTTGTATAGTATGCTTGATCTGCCGAACATCCAGATGCAGTGATCGGGAGCGCTACTCTCGTCGCTCCTGTCGATCACCTCCCGCCACTGATCTGGAGCGTTGGTAAAAGACAGGAATCAGAGGCATAGCCCATGAAGAAAGTGAACAAGGCTGGGGCGTCCTGGTCAGACGTCAAGAGCAAGGCTACAAAGCTGGACGCACCTCAGCTGGTCAACCTGGTCGCAGACCTATATCGGCTTTCCAAGGAGAATCAGGCCTTTCTTCATGTACGGCTAGCGGTCGTCCAGGACCCGCTGGAATTCTACAAGAAAATTATCGACGAATGCATGTACCCGGATGTTCATAAGAACAAGCCCATCCAGATTGCAAGGGCCAAAAAAGCCATCAGTGACTACAGCAAGGCCGTCGGCGATGCATTGGGAGAAGCGGAGCTGATGACTTTTTTCGTGGAGCAAGGAAACGCCTTGACGATCGACTACGGCGATATCGATGAAGGATTCTACGCTGCCCTGAACCTGATGTATCGTCGCGCCATCGAAAAGGTTTGCAGTTTGCCCGACGCAAGCCGAGACGCGTTCAAAGTGAGACTGGAAGCCATTATGAGGTCTTCTGCCCATATTGGCTGGGGTTATCACGATGAGCTGCGCGCCGACTACTACCGCGCCTTTCCAGAAGACAAGTAGTCGGCGAACAAGGTGCTGGTTCACACCAGCGTGGGCGCTTGCCACTCAGGTGCAGCGTTAACCCCCCGACTCCTCATCAGCGCTGACCGCCATCGCCACCACGCGAACGGCACAGGCCTGGCAGATCTCAGCCCAGCGATCGACGGTGATGCCGAGCCTTTCTGGAATCTCGTGGCCTGCTGTTCCCTCCCGCAGCAACTTCTGCCCTCGCGCATGCAGCTCCCGCCAGCGCCCCGGCACCGAGATCAGGAACCCCTTATCGCGGAGGTAGTGGGTGATCTCACCGTTCACGTAGGGCCTGGCGTAGGCGATGAAGTGATTGGGGCTCCGGCCGGCCCGCTGGTTGTCGTAGCGGCGTGAGGCCTTGATCAGACCGATCGCCGCCAGCTGCTCCAGGTCTTCCCTGGGGTGGCCGGTGCGGCGGGCGTAGTTGGCCGCCACTTTCGCCGCAAAGGGCAGGTGTTCCACCACCAGGGCATCAGCAGCCGCATGGGGTGAGCGCAACGGGCCGCGCCGGTTGCTGGGCGTTGTGACCCGGGCGGTGGCCTGCTGGGGCCTGGGGCGGTGTGCTGCTGGGTGAGAGGGCATCGTTAGGGGTCTCATGGCTTGGGCTTGGCCCCTCAGCGGGAGAACAGCAGCGGCCGGGGGGCGGCCTTGCCGCTGCCGCGCCAGTGCTGGGTCTGTAGCCAGATCACGCCCTGGCAGAAGGCATCCACCAGGTCGTCGTGAGCGGCATTGGGGAAGCCGAGCAGTTCGGTGATCAGGGCGTCGTTGCCACTGCGGAAGGCCAGCTGGCCGGCCTCCAGCAGTGGCGCCACGGCATGGGCGCGGCTGACCTTGCTGCCCTGCGGACGCACGGCGATCAGGCCGGGGATCTGGCGCCGGAGCAGCTGGCAGACGGCCGGGCCGTTGGCGGCGTCCTCGATCAGGACCGCATCGGGACTCAGACCCTGGCCCAGCGACGTCAGGGTCTGGCTGAGGAATTTCATGACACCCGGCAGATCGAGGCGGTGGTGCTGGCTCCAGAGCAACTCGATCCGGTGGGCAAAGCCCCCCTGCTGATCGGCTTGGGCCGTGGCCGCCACCGATGGCATGGGCTGCGACGGGGGCCGCACCCGGGCGGCAGTGGGGTGCAGGTGCTCACCTCTGGCCTTCGCCTGGGCGACGGGATGGCACAAGTCAGGGTCTGGCAGCAGGCCCAGCAGGCAGAAGCCGCAGTAGTCGTTCTCCTGCCCCCCCTTGAAGCTCAGGTCGCAGCTGAGCACCACCGCCGCATAGGGCCGCTGGCCCGTCCGGCCCGCGCAGGTGCGGATCCAGGAGCGCTGGAACAGCAGCCCCTCCGCCGGTGAGGGCCGCTGCTGGTAGAGGGCGTTCCACCAGTAGCTGCCGGCGCGGATGCGGATCTGCTCCAGCTCCTGAGGCGGAAACCGCTGCGGGCAGAGGGCCTCTCCGCTCTGGCGCCAGTCGGGCTCCACGCTGCAGGTAGGCGGAAACGGAAGTTGCTGCTGCTTGGGTTCGGCGATGGCCGGCAGATTCAGCACATGCCAGTGCTGCGGTGCATCGCCCGCTTCCTGCTCCAGCAGCCAGCCGATCAGGTCGTCCTGGTGCCAGCGGGTCAGCACCACCACCTGGGCGGCAGCGGTGGCGCCGTTCACGCCAGGCTCTGATCGGGTGAGCCAGACCGACTTGAACCACTCGATCAGCTTCTGGCGCTGGCCAGCCGAGTTGGCGTCCTCTGGACCCTTGTAGGGGTCATCGATGATCCCCAGGGCATAGCCCTTGCCGGTGAAGGGGCCCCGCACACCCGCGGCGATGCAGCCGCCGCGCTCTGGGGTGAGCCAGTTGCCAACAGCGGTGGAGTCCTTGGAGAGGGCATGGCCGCAGGTGCGGTAGTAGTGGCGTGCTTCACGGCTGTGGGCATAGGCCAGCTCGGCTGAGTAGGAGGCGATCGCGCAGAAGCGCGTCGGGTAGCGGCTCACCCAGTAGGCGGGGAACAGCTTGGAAACCAGGAGGCTTTTCCCTAGCCGCGGCGGACAGCAGACGATCAGGCGGTTGAGATCGCCATCGGCCACGCGTTGCAGCAGGGCGATCAGGCGCTCGGCCCAGGTGTGGAAGGCGTAGCCGGGATAAGCGGCAGTGATGAAATCACGGAAGGCCTGCTGGAGGTGGCGCCGCTGCTGCCGGTGCGGATCCGGCACGCCCAGCAGGCCCCAGTCGGCCCAGAGGTCGGCGGCTGGATCGAGCAGCAGGCCAGCAGTTGCGGCGGCAGGCGAACTCAAGGTCGGCTCTCCGGTGCTTTGAGCGGTGCGCGCAGCAGCCCGCCGATTTCGGCGATCACCCGGAAGGCGCCGACGGCGGCGTTGAACTGCTCGGCCTCCATCGCCCGGCGGGCGCACTCGTTGAGAGCAAAGATCTGCTCGGCCTGGTGGCGCCGCCGGTCAGAGATCAGCTCATGAACCATGCGCTCACGCGCCAGGTTGAGGTATCTATTGACCGTCTGAGTGTTGTGGATTCCCCAGTTCTCACGAGCATTTTCAATGATCTGCACCAGAGGTAGGCGCTGAGCCACCCAGAGCTGTGCTTGCGCGACGCGCCGTTCCACCTCCAGCCGCGAGGGCCTGGGAGGCCGTTGGGCCGCCATGCCCTTTGGCCGGCGTGGGGGGTTGGCATGACCGATCGGCCGAGTGGGATCGGTGGGCTCATAGAGCGGCTGGCCGTTGTCGTCTTCTGCGCTGGCAGCGCAGCGCAGGTCCTCCACCGGATCGACAGGCACCTGGCAGTGGGTCCGCAAGGGCATCGGCTCAGAGCGGCAGGGCCTGTGCCTTGGGCGCTCGGATGGTCCAGAAGGGCTTGCCGCGCTTCTCGGTGGCGCTGCCCTGCTGGATCGCCGCATCACGGGCGGCCTTGAGCTGCTGCTCGATCTTCTGCACCGCCAGGGGGAAGTCGTAGCCCAGCCGGCCCGGGTTGTTAGTGAACGCCCAGTCGTTGTGCGAGAACGCCGGATCGAGCTCACCGGCATCCATCGCCTTGCTGAGCGCCTCCAGCAGGGGCTCGAGCTCCTGCTCCAGTTGCTTCTGCTGTGCCTTGAGCGCGGTGACGGCATCCAGCAGGGCGTCGATCGGCTCCACTGCCGGAACAGCAGCAGAAGCAGCGATAGCAGCAGCGGCAGGGGCGAGGGTCATGACGGCTGGCACAACAACAAGCAGGCCATGGGAATGGAGCCTGGCGATCTGTTCACTGTATGGGCTCTGCTCTATGAGCCGCAATCACAGCAGCTGTTAATTCCTAATGGGTGCTGGTTGAGGATCAGAAGGGCCTGTGGGCCAGGCAGTAGCGGCTCCAGGCGGCGGCCCAGGCCGCCAGGCACTGCTCACGGCTGTAGAAGGTGCTCGTGAACGCCTCGCCCGGCTTGCTCCAGATCGTCTGGCCCAGCTCGTAGGCGTTCCCCTGGGCAGCCTCCAGCACCATGTAGCCCCCCAGCTGGGCGGCAGTGGAATAGGGCCGCCCGTGGGCCGAGAGGGTCTTGAGGTCATAGAGCACCCGCACCTGGCGGCCCCGGCGCTCGCTGAGGGCCGGTGAGATGTAGGCGCCGTCAAAGGCGCCGGCCACGTTGCGGCTGAGGCAGCAGCTGAGCCGTTCGCTGGCGATCACCCGCACCTCCTCCCAGAGCGGCAGTTGCAGCAGCGGCAGGATCCAGTCCCGGTAGGTGTGGTGCCCCGGCAGCTCCTCCACCGCCAGCAGGGCATCGGCCTGGCCACAGCCCACCAGGAAGCGGGCCTGGCTGTAGCGCTCAAGGGCCGCATGCACCGTCACCCCACGCGGCTCCCAGACCGGCCGCTTGGCCTCGATCGCCCGGCGGGCCGTGGCACTGAGGCCATGGGCCAGCACGCCGGTGATCGACACGGGGAACAGGTGATCCCCCAGCC
>NZ_JAGQBY010000009.1:0-35699 GCF_024345875.1 Synechococcus sp. EJ6-Ellesmere | reverse complement strand
CCCTCCTTGAGATCGTAGGCGTTGCGGAGTTGCTCACGGAGGAACGCCTTGAACTCCTCGGCGGAAAGGCCCTGCACGTGCTCGGGGGTGAGATCGGCCAGCAGATAAACAAACTCCTGCACTTTGCTGGCCAGTCGACCCCGATCCCACTCCTCGGGTGGCAGGTCAGGGTTCACATAGGCCTCCACGATGTCGTCCATGGTGCGTTCGCCATAGCCGATCACCTGCAACTTGAGCTCACGGCCCTCCAACACTCGCCGGCGCTCCGCGTAGACAGCTTTGCGCTGGTTATTCATCACTTCATCGTACTCAAAAACCTGCTTACGGATGTCGTAGTAGTAGGTTTCCACCTTTTTCTGTGCCCCTTCCAACGACCGGGTCAGCATGCCTGATTCAATCGGCATGTCCTCCTCGACGCGGAAGGCATTCATCAGACCAGCCACCCGCTCACCACCGAAGATGCGCAGCAAGTTGTCTTCCAGGGAGAGGAAGAAGCGGGTGGAGCCAGGGTCACCCTGGCGGCCGGCCCGGCCACGCAGCTGGTTATCCACCCGGCGGGATTCGTGGCGTTCGGTACCGATCACGTGCAGACCGCCGGCTTCGCGCACCTGCACCTCCTCGCTCCGTACCACCAGGTCGTATTCGGCCTTGACGCGGGCAATCAGAGCGCGAAGCTGCGCGATCTGGGGATCGTCAGTAGGGGCCTTCTCGGCGGCCTGGGCGATGCGATCCTCCAGCTCCAGCACCGTGAGGGCGCGGTCCCCCCAGGCCAGCACCAGTTCACGGGCCAGCTCAACCAGCGACTGCTCGGTGGCAGCACTGAGGGCGCACGGGTAGAGGGTGCCGATGGCACGGGCCTCACTGGGCGCACGGCCGGGGCCCTCGGCACTGGCGCTGCCGGCCGCGAAACCGCCGCCACCGAGCTCTCGCTGTTGGGGAACCGGCGGCCGGTGGCCCTCTTCAGGCCGCACCAGGCGGGGCAGCAGCACCTCGCGCAGCTTGAGGCGCGCCATGTAGTCGCTGTTGCCGCCGAGGATGATGTCGGTGCCGCGGCCGGCCATGTTGGTGGCGATCGTGACGGCACCGGCGCGGCCGGCCTGGGCCACGATCTCGGCTTCCCGCTCGACATTCTCAGGCTTGGCGTTGAGCAGATTGTGGGGGATCTCCTGCTCGGCCAGCAGGGCGCTGAGCAGCTCGGATTTCTCGACGCTGGTGGTGCCGACCAGCACCGGCCGGGCGAGCCGGTGGATCTCGGCGGTTTCAATCGCCACAGCACGCCACTTGGCGGCTTCGTTCTTATAAACCTGATCAACCAGATCCTGACGGGAACGGGGCCGGTTGGTGGGCACCACCGTCACTTCGAGCTTGTAGGTTTTCTCGAACTCCACCTCTTCGGTCTTGGCGGTGCCAGTCATGCCGGCCAGGCGCGGATAGAGCAGGAAGAAGTTCTGGTAGGTGATGCTGGCCAGCGTCTGGGTTTCCGGCTGGATCGGCAGGGCTTCCTTGGCCTCGATCGCCTGGTGCTGACCATCGCTCCAGCGTCGACCTGGCATCACCCGGCCAGTGAACTCATCAACGATCACGGCATCGGCGCCGCGCACGATGTAATTCACATCCTTGACAAACAACTCCTTGGCTTTGAGGGCATTGGTGATGTAGTGAGCCCAGGGATCGGCGGGATCGAACATATCCAAAACGCCTAGAAGTTGCTCTGCCTTAGCATAGCCCTCGTCGGTGAGTGTGACATTACGCTGCTTCTCGTCCACCTCATAATCGCCCTCTGGATCGATGCCGTCCTTGGCCATGCCCTCGGCGCGCTCCAGGGCGGCGGCTATTTCCGCCGCACGCATGTACTTCTCCTGGGGACGCTCCACCTGACCGGAGATGATCAGAGGCGTGCGCGCCTCATCCACGAGAATCGAATCGACCTCATCGATCACGCAGTACTGAAAGTCGCGCTGCACCACCTCGGAGAGATCGCTCGCCATGTTGTCGCGCAGGTAATCAAAGCCCAGCTCACTGTTGGTGGCATAGGTGATGTCACAGGCGTAGTTGCGGCGCCGCTCAGCTGGGGCCATCTCCTGCTGGATCAGGCCCACCGAGAGACCGAGGAAGCGGTGGATCTGGCCCATCCACTCGGCATCTCGCCGGGCCAGGTAATCGTTGACCGTCACCACGTGAACGCCACGGCCGGTGAGGGCATTGAGATAGGCGGGCAGGGTGGCGACGAGCGTTTTGCCCTCGCCGGTTTTCATCTCGGCGATCTGGCCGTTATGCAGCACCATGCCGCCGATCAGCTGCACATCGAAATGGCGCATGCCCAGCACCCGCTTGCCGGCCTCCCGCACCACGGCGAAGGCCTGGGGCAGGAGTTCGTCCAGCAGCCCGCATTCACGCTCGAGGCTGGCCTCCAGGCTCAGCCCACGGCTGCGGCAATCGTCCTGCAGGCCAACCAGCTTCTGGCGTAACTCGCTTGTGAGCCCCCGCAGCTCGTCATCGCTGAGGGGAGACACCTCCTCCTCGAGCAGGTTGATGTCGGAGACGATCGGCTGGTAGCGCTTGAGCTTGCGGGCATTGGGATCACCCAGCAACAGCTTGAGCATGGAGAGGGACGAATCGTGCTGCAAGCAGCCTACTGAGGCCCGCTGCCAGCCCACAGGCGCAGGGTAGAATCAAGGCCACTTTCTACCCTTGCCAAGCTGTGGGCATGAACATCAAGGACCCGAAGGTCCATGCCATGGCCCGGCAATTGGCGGTCCGCAGGGGCACCACGGTGACGGATGCGGTGCGGCAGGCCCTCAGCGCCGAACTGGAGCGCAGCGGCGTGGTGGTCGACGCCAAGCAGCAGGCCAAGCAGGACCAGCTGCTGAGCCTGTTGGAACGCTTCCGGCAGATTCCATGGCCCGATCGGCGCAGCGGCCAGGAGCTTCAAGATGAGCTCTACGACAACGACGGCCTGCCGATCTGATGGTGATCGAAACTTCGGCCCTGATCGCCATTCTCAAGGCGGAACCTGAGGCCAAGAGCCTGCTGGTCTGCCTGAGCCAGCCAGGCGCCAAGGCCATCTCCATGGCCACGCTGCTGGAAGCTCAGATCGTGGTTGAAGGCCAGCTGGGCGAGGCTGGAGGACATGAGCTCGACCTGCTGCTGAGCAGGGGTGAGATCCAGCCCACTCCCCTGGATCGCCTGCATCTGCACTGGGCCCTGCGCGGCTGGCGCCACTACGGCAAGGGGCGCCACCGGGCCGGCCTGAACCTGGGCGACTGCTTCAGCTACGGCCTGGCCATGGCGCTGGATGTACCGCTGCTGTTCAAGGGCGAGGATTTCAGCCACACCGATGTGAAGGTGGCCCTGTGAGCGGCAACGTCCAGTTGATCCGGCACAGGGCTGGGGCGCTGCGGTTGCGCTGGTTGCCGGGGCACCTGCGGCAGCTGCAACAGCTGTTCGATCAGCACAGCTCCTGGGCCCAAGGACGCTCCATGGCCCAACTGCGGCGCATGCTGGCGAGCAGTCAGATGGTGGTGAGCGCCTGGAGCGGCGGGAGGCGGCGCCGGTTGGTCGGCTTCGGGCGCGCCAGCAGCGACGGGGTCTTTCGCGCCGTGCTCTGGGACGTGGTGGTGGCGAAGAACCACCAGGGCCAGGGTGTGGGCCGCCAGCTGGTGCAAGCCTTGCTGGCGTCGCGGGCAGTGGCGGAGGCGGAGCGGATCTATCTGATGACCACCAGCGGCAACGGCTTCTACGCACGACTGGGTTTCGAAGCCGTGCAGCATCAGCAACTGATGCTGCACCAACAGCGCTCGGAGGCAGGAAACGCCGGCGCGGAGCATAAAGAGTGCGGTGATAAGCTACCGGGCCCTTGATCCCCGCAAGCACGAGATGGCCGTTCGCAACGTGATCTTCAAGAACAGGCAATATGCCGTCAGCGATCTGCCTGAGGAGGCCCGCAATCTGTTCGCTCTGCTGCAGGCCGCTGGCGACCAGATCAACCGCGCTCAGGCCAGCATCGCCCTGGCGGAAACCGCCCGGCAGGTGATCAATGCCAAGCTGGAAGCCAGCCTGGGTTCGGTGCCGTCTTCGGAGCCGAGCCAGAACAGCCAGGGCTGAGCCAGAGCCCCCTTCGGCCTCAAGCCCCGGCGATCCTCTGGTCGCCGGGGCTTTTTAACGTCATTCCAAACGAGATCGAAGCCAACCCCAACCCAATAAATACAACGGCAGGGCATAGCAATAAAAAAAGGGGCCCAAAGGGCACCATTGGATGAGCGAACAACTGGCTCTCGCCGTGGTTCTCAGGCTCAGCCCAGCATGAGGAACTGGGAAGAACTGAACAGGCTGAGACCGGACGTGTCGGCCACCACTCCGATCAGGTCGTCATCTCCAGGGTTCGCAAGGTTGTTGCGATGGAAGATTCCCGTACCTGCTGAACCATCGATCTCGAAGTTAGCCACCAGCTTGTACTGCGTCCGCTGACCCGCGAGGACGATCACATCGGATCCATTCTCGAAGTTGTTGATCAACGCGTAGTCCTTGGTGCCATCGCCCATGCTGTTGTAGAAGGGCAGACCCGCCGTTCCCAGGAAGAAAGCGTCCTGGCTGCCGCTCACTCCACTCAGGGTGTCGATCACACCCAGCTTGGCGGGACTAGCAGGGGGAGTCGGTGCTGGGGTGACGATCGTGTCCTGAAGGTTGGCGGGAGGGGCAGGGGGAGTCGGCGGAACCAACGGAGTAGCCAGCAATGCAATCGCCGCTGGCTCCGGAGCGGCCAACTCAGCCACAACTGGAGGCACTACAACCACCACAGGGTCTGGAGTGGCGCTCACATTCAAGAGAGAGTTCGTTCTATTGGTATTGATGCCCTGGTTCACACCCCCAACCTGGAGGGTTTCGATTCCCAGGAAGCGTGGCCCATTCGCCCCACCGACCTGAATGTTGCGCCGGAAGGCTCCTGACGTACCCCGCGTAAAGCCCGTACCAGCCGCCAACTGGAGCGTATCCCCGCCATCGACAGCAAAGAAGGTTTCGACCCCTTCGATGCGGATGCCATTGACGAAGACCGCACCGGTGGCATCGACCACGTACGTGTCGCCACCAACGGTGTTGGAGACGAACTCATCATTGGTGGAAGCGCCGGCGACCTTGATGTGCTCCACCGAATAGAAGATGTCGTTGTCGGCGATGCCTGCGTCGTTGGCCAGCAGGTTGAGCACTGAGCCATCGGCTTGGTTGGCCGTATCACCGGCCGCTGGGGCCAGCACCTGATCGAGGGTGATCCGGAAGCTATTGGGAATGGGCACACCGGGCGTGCCATCAGCAAGAGGGTTGAACGTCTCAGGCTGGAGGCTGTAATCGAGCAGATCGAAGCCGCGACCAGCGAAGATCACATCAGAACCTGCACCGGGGCGGATCGTGTCGTTGCCGCCATCGGCGAAGATCTTATCCGCGTCCGGCAGCACGATGACCGGTACAGGGGGAGCAAGAGGGTCGAGAGGATCGGGAACCAGGATCACCGGCGGATTAGTGGGATCAAAGAATCGATCGTCGCCTTCGATCAGATCACCGCCTTCGGGGCCCACATAGGGCTGAATCTTGAGCAGGGGCACCGGACCCCTCGGGTTGATATCCCCGCCGGGAGCGCCATTGGGATTGACCCGTAAAGACGTGAGGTAGTCCTGGAATTCCTGGAGCTGGGCAGCCGTGAAGCGCAGGCCGGTGATCGGGTTGATCTCATCGATCACCACAACCGTGCCGATCTCGAAATTGAGGGGCTCGAGGGTGCCCGTGATCACCCCGTTGGTGCGGATGGCACGGGCCAGCAATTCAGCGTTGGAGGTGGGCACCCAGTCACCATGAATGGTGTCGGCGTCGAGTCCGCCGATGATGATGTCACCTTCGCCGCCACCTGTGATGATGTCGGAGCCGATGCCACCGAAGAGGTAGTCGACGCCGTACACATTGACGGCGCTCAAGCCGATATCAGGGGCACCGGAATCACCGGTGATCAGGTCATTGCCAGCATTGCCATAGATCGTGTCCGCCCCAAGACCACCATTCAGGTTGTCGCCGACCGGTACCAGCAGGCCGAGCTCCACGATGAACGCCTCATTACTGCCGATCAGGGTGTCGTTACCGTTCTCGCCCAGAAGGATGTCACCAAGCGTATTGCCGGAGGCATCAAGCGTGTCGTTGCCATCGCCGCCATAGAGGAAGTCGATGAACAGGTCGCTCTCCCAGAGGCCCGTGAGAGGGTTGAAGATGTCACGACCGGTGAGCAACAGGTCGCCGCCGCCCTGACCCCAAAGGTAATCGGTCTCGTCACCGCCGGTGATCGTGTCGCTACCCGCTCCACCACGGATGTCGTCACGAGCATTGTTGCCGGTAAGGATGTTGTTCTGGGAATTGGCAATGATCAGATCATTGGGAAGATTGGGATCCACCAGACCATTGGCCAACAGGGCACGGAATGGAGAGTTGAAGCTCACCACGCCCGGCGCCAGGTCGTGCAACTCGAAGTTGCGGAAGGTGTCCTGGTGGATGTACTGCGCTGCCGCACCGGAACTTGACTGCACCAGGGCGCTGAAGGTGGAATTAACGATCTGAGTGTTGAGCAGATCGGTGCCGGCCAGGTCGAGCTTGTAATAGAAACGGTCGCCGTCCTGAAGGCGGTCGAATTGCTCCTGGATGATGAAGGTGAAGGTGCTGCCGGCCAGGCTCTGCAGCAGTCCATCGCCGGTGGGAACCAAGACCGCAGCTTCCGCCAGGCCACCGATCCAGAGGTCGACATTGTCGAGACCCCAGTCGTTGTTGAGGGCGGCACCGGGGTTGGTCACCGGACGGCCGGGACGTCCCCTTCGCGTCATGGTGGCGAAGCCACCGGGATAGGGATTGCTGCTAACCGTCACGGTGCCGTCAATATTGATGACGGGCGAACTGCCGCTTGGAGCCCCGTAGAGGGTCATGAACGCATCCCGCAGGAAGCTGGTGCCGTAGGTGGCCGCGTTGTTGGCATCGAAGACCAGGGCAACGCCATTGGCATCGAGGGAAGGCTGCCAGTCGCGCAGGTTGTGGCCGAAATCCGCCCAGTTGACGTAGGGGCGCATGATGTCCGCCAGAAGGTTCTGAACCAGCGGAATCGTTTGACCGTTCACATCGAGTACAGGAATCGGGTCCCCGTTCACATCCAGCACCGGATTGCCGTTGGCATCGAGTTCAACGACAATGGCCAGTGGGTCAAACAGACCCACCGAAAGGTCAGAAGACTGGACGCCGAGGCTGTTGCCGATCCCGGTGGTCGCCAGCATGGTGCTGATGGCCTTGCGGAATTCGTTGAGACTGGGGACCCCGGACTCACGAGCACGGGCCAGGTTGAAGGCGCCCAGATCCTGGGGAGAGCCGACCAACAGGTTCCTCACCGCATTGGTGAGGTAGGTGTCGACCTGCTGGGCCGGCTCGCGGGCGTTACCGGCCAGGAAAGCGGCCCCACCACCTCGGCTGTCGAAGGCCTCCGGGTTGAGGAACAGGTTGACCAGAGACTCAGCAACCGTATCGGCGGCTTGGGCAATGTTGGCGCTGGCATCATTGGCGGCCACGACGACCTGCTGACTTGAGCCATCGAAGCGATCGCCGTTGGTGCGGAAGGCATCGATGATGCCCAGATCCCGGTAGATCTGCGAGTGGCCGACACGGAAGGCAGCAAAGGCGAACTCCAGGGAGATGTTGCCGTTGACTTCCGGGGTCCAGCCGAGGAATCCGTGCTCTCCAAGAACCAGCGGACCGCCCAAGAGCACATCGGCAGGCACCGGAGCGGCATTGAGGGGGAAGCCCTGCGGGATGCCACCAGCCAGGGCCAGCACGTACTGGTCGAAGACCATGCGCTGGTATTGGCCGTTCTGGACGATACGGGCAATATCGAAGATCTCGTTACTGGTGACCGGACCGATGTCGTTGGTGGGATCGGCATCGGAATTCAACGCAGCAATCGCGGCGGTGATATCCTCGACGTGATTGTTGTGGTTCTGGGCGAACATCTGGTGGAAGGCCGAGAGGCCTGTGTTCTCATTGACCCGAAGATCACCAGCAACGAAGTGCTTGAGCAGGTTGGCGACGTCGCCGGCCAGAAACTGACCCGGACCGATCGGCAACGCCTGAGACTGAGCGGCCAGGTCGCCGATCAGGGTCTGGCCCAGGCCGGTCTGGTCTGTGGTTCCGGGAAGCAGGCCCTCAGACACATAGCCGGGCAGAGCGGCCAGGGCCGCCTTCGCCGCCGCCATGGCGGCACTGTCAGCCGGAGTGATGTAGGTGTTGAACAACCGGGCCAGGTAGACCCGATCCACCTGCTGATCGGGAGTTGAGGCCCGGTAGGCATCCCAGGCGGCGTTGTAGTGGGCGTGGGCCGTGGCAACGGAGGCGAGGATGGCGTCCAGGGCCGACTTGTCGACGCCGTTGTTGAGAAGGATGTCGTAGTAGGTGGGGTTGGAGAGGATCCCGTCAGGCCCGGGATGCCCTTCCAGCAGAAGGGCGGTTTTCAGCAAGTTGCCGTTGCTGTCGCGCACCACGTTCCCGTCCCCGTCGCGAAGGGTTTCGCGCAGCAGGAAGGTGACCAGCTCATGGGAGCCGTAGGTCTGGTTCTGGTCGATCCAGGGGCTGACGGTGTTGGCGTAGTTGCGGGGGTTGCCGGCGGACCCACCAGTGCCGGCCGCGGGGGTGGCACGGGTGGAGTTGAGGGCGCCGACGGCGCCGTCATAGGCACCGGGCAGGTCGGGGATGGTGTAGGTACCGGCACCGCCCTTGTTGATGAAGTCAAGGCCGTGGTAGATGTACTGGCTCACTGACATCAGCAGGTTGTTCCAGCCTCCGCTCTGAAGCATGTGGGCATTGGGATCGAAGCGGAGCTCAGCCAGACGACCGGTGTCACTGACGGTGTTGGAGACCAGCCGCTCGTTCGGCAGGGCCACCCCATTGGAGCCGATGACATTGGGGCTGCTGATGCCGTCGTCGAAGGCGGCGATCCCGGAGATCCGCACAAACGGCTGGCCGGCGCTGCCATTCTCCACGCCGGGAAATGGGCTGCTGTCGGGAACCGTGAAGCCGTTGTCTACGCCGCTGGAGGTGCGGACATCGCCTGAGCGGACCTTGCGCAGCAGAAACAGAATGTCCTGGGCGTTGAAGGTCAGACGTTGCTCGAGGAACGTCTGGAGAGTGAGCGCCATGAAGCTAAAGCCTTAACCCTTTGATCCCCAAGCCTAGAGAACGCTTCAAGCTTGCACAAGCAGATCCGGAAACAAAAACACAAGAAAAGCGAAAGAACCGGAAGATGTTAAGCAATAATGTATAAAGTATTATTGCTTTCAATATACTTTTACTGCAGAGGCCCCTGAAGAAGGCCGCTCAGGTTGCTATGGAGCACCACTTCTGCCGCCATAACAGGGCCTGTTCCCGCCAACTGCTGCCGAAGGCCCCGGGGCTGCCGTGGGTGCAGGCAATCGGCCAGGTGCCGGTGCGCAGGCCCAGAGCTTCGGCACTGCGGCAGAAGTCGCCGTCGTAGCAGTGGAAGCGGAACTGCTCATCGAACCGCAAGCCGGTGCGGTGCAGGGTTTCCAGCCGCAGGGCCAGGAACACGCCATCGAGCAGCCGGCAAGCGCTGGGGGCGGGGCCGTAGGACACAGGTTCCGGCCGCAGCGGATCGAAGTGATTCAGGCAACCGGAAGCAGGCTGGTTGCTGCAGCGTTGGGGCTGGCCTGCGTCATCGAGGCTGAAGCCCCAGGACGGTTGATCGTCTGGCGCCTGGACGCAACCCACCAGCCCGACCAGATCGAAGTGCTCCAAAGCCTCCTGCAGGCGGGCGGCCAGGTGCCAGTCGTGCAGAAACAGATCATCGTGAAGAAACACCACGATTCCCTGGGCCGGTAAGCGGCTGATCGCCTGGTTGTAGATCCGCGGCAGTCCGGCCGCATGGGGCCCCTCGTTGGCGGCCTTCAGCAGCAGTTGCGGCCGCAGGGCGGCGGGAAATCCCGCCAGGCTCTGACCCAACAGGCTGGCGCGGGAGAAATGGGCCGCCTGGCCGCGGCTGGCCGCCACCAGATAGAGCGGCGTATCGGCAGGGAGCGTGGGCAGGACCGGAGGCATCGAAGGGTTCAGCGGCGCGGGGCCTCAGCGGCCACGGCTTCGATCAGGGCCAGATGCTGGCTCAGGCAGTGGGGCAGGTCGTAGCCGTCCACGATCGTGGCGCGGGCGGCCTGCCGCAGGGGCTCGTAGTCGACAGGGGTAGCTAGCACGGCCGCCGCCTGATCCGCCAGGGCCTGGGGATCGAAGAAGTCGACCAGCACGCCGTTGTGGCCATGGCGGATCAGCTCACGCACCGGCGCGGTGTCGGAGCCAAGTACCACGCAGCCGGCCGCCATGCTCTCCAGCAGCGACCACGACAGCACGAAGGGAACCGTGAGGTAGATGTGGCAGCGGGAGACCATCAGCACCCGCAGGAAATCGGGGTAGGGGATGCGCCCGACAAAATAGAGGCGCTCCAGATCCAGCTGGCCCTGCAGTTCACTGAGCAGCTGCTGCTTGAAGGGCACCTCGGGGGTGGCGCCATAGCCACCATCGGGGGCTCCGATGATGATCACCTGGGCCTCGGGCCGCTCGGCCATCAACCGCGGCAAGGCGCGCATGAAGGTATGGAAGCCACGGGTGGGCTCCAGCGAGCGGCTCACATAGGTGAGCACTTCATCGCGGCGGCTGAAGCGGCGCCCGCGCACCTCGATGGTCACGTCGTCGTTGGGAGCGATCGAGGCGGTATGGATGCCGTCATGGATCACGCGAATACGGCCCCGTAGCGCCTCCGGATGGGAGCCGTGCTGGAAGTGGGTGGGGCTGACACCGGCATTGAGCTGCTGGTGGGAGAGCAGGATCGACGCATTCTTGGCGCGCAGCTTTCGTTCGCCGAAGGCGAGATCAGCAGGGGGGAACTCGGGATCGAAACCGTAATCAAAACCAGTGGCGTTGTAGTAGTACTCGCAATAGCCCAACAGGCGTGCCCGGGGCCAGACATCGGCAAGAAAGAGATCCTCACCCCAGCCGGTGTGCACGCAGATCACGTCAGGCTCGAAGCCCTGATCCCGCAGGCGGATGGCAGCGTTGGCGCAGCTGCGGGCACGGATCATCTTGGTCTCGAACTCCTGGGCGAGAGGATCGATGCCGGTGCTGCTGCTGCGGTCATAGGGATAGCAGAGATATTGCATCCAGCTGGGCCGTTTGGCGGGCAACGGCCGGGCCCCCATCGCCACCACCTGATGGCCGGCGCGGTAGCAGAACGGCAGCAGCGACTTGTACTGGCCGGGAAAGTTCTGATGAACAAAGAGCAGGTTCACTGGCACTGAATGGACAAAAAAAAGGGCGGGATAAACCCGCCCCAGGAGAGTGACGATTGAGTGATCAGCCGACGAACGTACCGACCCCAACGAAGTTGGCGGAGGCGAACGGACCGGAGACGCCAGTGATCAGCGTGCCAGCATCGGTGATGCTGCCGAGATACTGCTCTCCTTGGAAGATGCCGAGCTGATAGAGCTCGTCGATGCTCACGTTATCTTCCTCGACGCCGTTCTCAGAGAAGGCGTACAGAGCAGAACTGGTGGCACCCTGCACAACTACCAGGCCACCTTGGCCGACCGCCGAGTCAATGCCAAGACCGTTGATAGCGCTGGCAATGTTGTTGACGTTGTTGAGATCACTGCCGGCAATGCCGTTGGCGAGGATCAGGCCGTCCTGACGGAAGGAGCCAAAGATCGTAGTAAACGAACCAAACCCAAATCCATCGAAGTCGACGGCCGAGTTGGAGACGAACTTAAGGTGTCCGCCAAAGTTGTCCACTAAAGGGTCGGTATAGTTCAGAATGTTGGCCTTTAGGGAGCCACCGATCAGCACGAGATCCTCGGTGTTGAGGTAGTTGTTGGGCTCACCAGCAACGGGCACAAACTGACGGAACCCGGTAATGATGTCGCCACCGGTGCCCACGCCGCCGGCTGAGTTGCCGCCGTCGTCGATGCTCTGGTAGCCGACGCCTTCGATGAACGTGGCCTCATCTTTCAGGTTGATGGTGTCACTACCGCCGAGACCGAAGTAGAGGTAGTCACCTTCGATGTCACCTGCAACAAAGCCATCCAGCTGGGGATTGGCCGCCCGACCGGGGGCGCCGAAGGTGGAGAGGGTGTCCGTACCTGAGCCGCCGACAACCGTATTACCACCGACGCTGTTAGTGTCCTTGCCACCCTTGGTAAGTGTGCCTTCGAGATCCCAGATCGTGAAATCAACGGTTTCGGTGGAGGTGTACTCGCTGAAATCCCGGAGAGAATTGGCAATCCCATTGTCCAGGTCCGTTGCAAACACCGTGAGCTCACCGCCGGCCTGAATGGCTGACTCGCGATTGAACTCCACGCGACGGTCGGCGGTATTCAGACCAATCACGAAGGTCTCGACGCTGCTGATGACCGATGTGCCAAGCACATTCGGCTTACCCACGTAGCGGCCGGCCGGATTGCCTGCTCCTTCAAAGGAGAAGAACAAGACTTCCGTGCCGGTGCCACCATCGACAACGTCGCCGTTGCTGAGACCGCCGTAGGTCGTGGTTCCAAGGTCACCGATCACAGCTGGGGTGCCGTTACCGCCAGAGGTGCCGAAAGAGAGACCCAGGGAGATGAAGTCGTTGTCGGCACCGGCGAGGATCGAGTCATTGCCAAGGCCGGCCTGGATGCTGTCGCTGCCAGCGCCGGAGCTGGTGCTGTCATTGTCAAGGCCAAGGTCATCGGCCAGGGCAATGAGGTCGTTACCGGCCCCAGCAAGCACCCAGTCGGCCCCGCCACCAGCGAGAACGGAGTTGTTGCCCTCGCCAGCCTTGACCGAGTCATTGCCGACACCAGTGACGATGGTGTCGTTGAAAGCACCGGCAATGACGGTGTCCCTGTCCGCATTCGGATCGACGACTCCTTCAACGTTTGGACCGCTGTAGGTGGTGTTGATGAAATTACCAGCGGTATCCAGGGAGTCGTTGAAGCTGGTGCGCTCTCCACTCCAGACGATGTCGTTACCGACGCCAGTACGGATCGTGTCGGAACCAGCTCCACCGATCACGGTGTCGTTACCGCCCACGTAGGTGCCATTGGCAGTGGGTCCCTGGAGCACTTCCAGAACGTCGTTACCATTACCGCCATAGAGGGAGTTGGGGCCATAGCCGCCAACCACCGAGTCGTTACCTTCGCCGGCATCCACGGTCAGGGAGATGCTGGCATCCATGAAATCGGTGTCATAGGCAGCCGCCGTCACGGTGTCGTTGCCGCCATCGCTACCGACAAACAGGTCGTCGTTGATCTCCAGGAGTAGATCGGACCCACCAGCAGTTTTCACGCTATCCAGGCCCGTCTGGCTCTTGCTGTAGAGACCAAGGTTGGTGAAAGAAACCGCCTGGTTGATGGCAGCAGGCATGAACTCAAAGAGGTCGATGCCGAAGATCGTGGCTGGGAAGAAGAAGTCTCCACCAACCTGGGTGGAAAGATCAGCTGGTGTATTGCTGATGGCGTACTTGAAGAGGATGGTTTCAAACCCACCAGGGCCATCAGTCACTTCGTTGGCATTGACGTAATCAAACGGTTGAACGTCGCCCGCCTGGAAGGCGGTGACGATGGAGCCATCGGGAATGAAGGGAGGGTTACCGGGCACCACCGAGGCGATCGGGAAGCGATCAGCATTGGGGGTGAAGAACAGGGCCGTGGTGATGTTGCTGGGGGGCAGAGCACCTGGTGGGTTGGTGAACACATTGAGATCAGCCGATTGCTCAACAAACACCCGCGCCCGGTTGGCAGCGCTGAGGCCAGCAAGGTTCAGGTTCAGGGTTGAAACGAAACCTCCCAGAGACGGGGTGGCCACGATGCGCAGAACATCGGGGGTGCCATTGTTGGTGTTATCTGGGCCAACCAGCGTGTTGAAGATGGCGTCGGTGAGCTCAATCGTGAAGGTCTGAGGGCCGTTGGCCGAGGAGGCCAACTCAATCACCTCAAGGCCACTGACGTTGATCAGATCGTCGGCAGTGACATCAGCGCTATCGAGGATGCGCAAGATATCAGCGAAGGTTTCATCCTGATCAAGGGGAGCATCTCCGAAGCTGAGTGTGGTGAAGCTGCTGAGCAGAGCATCACGGATGATCACGGTCTCGGTATTGGTATCAGCCTGGCCGTCGTAGGTGATGCCAATGAAGTTGAGATCGCCATCCACTGGGGAGAGCTTGGAAAGATCGAGGGTTACATCGCCGGCCGCTGGCAAAGCATCCACCAGGAAACGGCGGACCCCACCGACCAAATTGTCGGAGGTGGCGATCAAGGGGTTGGAGAGGGTGAGGCTGTAATCCGACCCTCCCAGCAGGCGGAACTCCTCAATGCGTGACACCCCGAGCGTTTCGCTCTCGGACACCAGACCGCCGAGACTGAGAGCAAGCACATCGGCTGTGCCTGCACCGCCGTTGATGCGATCAGCGATGGTGAGGCTCTCGGCATCCACCTGGATGTAGTCGTTGCCGGCACCGGTGGAAATGCTGTCGTTACCGTTGCCGATGTAGACAGAATCAAGGCCACTGCCGGTTTCAACGGTGTTATTGCCGTTGCCGGTGAAGATCAGATTGTTGCCACTGCCAGAGCCAGTCAGACCGGCCGACACATAATCGTTGCCAGGGCCGGCATCAATGGTGTTGTTGCCATTGCCGGAGATCACCCGATCGTTGCCTTCGCCGGCATCAATCGAATCATTGCCGTCACCGGAGCTGATCGAATCGTTGCCATTACCGGCATCGATCACATCATTGCCACCAAGGGTGGTAACGGTGTCGGCACCGCCGCCACTTTCAACAGTGTTGTTGCCAGCTCCGGCATCGATCAGATCATTGCCTGAGCCAGACACCAGTGAATCGTTGCCGGGACCGGCAGTGATGCTGTTGGTGCCGTCGCCGGCATCCACCACATTGTTGCCGCCGCCGACGAAGATCTCATCAGCCCCACCGGCCGTGAAGACCGTGTCGTTGCTGTTCTGGGTGAGAACGAGGAAGTCGGTGGGGTTGGGGCTGGCAATGCTGCCCAGGGTCAGAACGTTCTCGCCAACAGCACCGAAAACAGTGACATCAGCGACGTTATTGTCGAGATTCGCCGGATCACCAAGAGCTGAGGTGTAGGTAAGGGTGAGATCAGCATCGAGATCTTGAGCATCGATAAATTCGATGTTGAGGTTGTCATCATCGAGGCCCAGATCGGAAGTGATCTCCAGAGAGGCCTCGCCGAAGATGATCAGGCCTTCAAGATCAGCGCCAACACTGAGCATGTCGATCACGTTGGTGATCGGACCCAGAGATTGAACTCCCAGAAGCTCGATGCCGGCATCGGCGGAGAGGGGTCCCTGGGTGAAGTCGAAACCGACGGCCTCACCACTGAGGGCATCGATCGGCGTTTCCGCCACCGTCACGAGAACTGCGGTGTCGCCCTGAGTGGCATTGATGTCGAAGTTGTATTCGAGATCGCTGATGCTGTCGGTGACTGTGGTCTCGAAACCGACCGCAGACTGGATGTCATTGAAAAGGACGGAGCCGAGCTTGCTCTGGTTCACATTGATGTTGACCAGCCCGCTGGCGGAGCCGGATTCACCATTGAGACCGAAGGCACGGCTCAGATCGATGGAGCCGCTGTCCCAGAGAGTTTCACCACCAGGATTGAGCTCCAGGGTCTGGATGCCGTTGGTGGTGAAGTTGTCGATCGAGAAGCTGCCATTGGTGCCCACATTGAGCACTGAATTCGTACCGGCGCGACCAGTGAGCTGATCGTTCTGACCGAGGGTGCTCTCGTTGCCGAAGAAGGTGAAGGTGCTGGCGGTACTGGCGGTGATGATGTCAGTGTTGACGGTCAGCCCCACAGTTGTGGGAGCAATGCTGGTGTCATTGATGATCGCTTTGGCCGAACCTGAGGCCCCACCACCCGTCACGACCAACGTGGCCTCTTCAGGACCTTCGGTGCTGAGATCTGCGCTGATCAGGAACTGCACCACGGCAGTGCCGCTGGCGTTGACGACGACCGTGCTGGTGAGCAGGGCGTTGTTGACATCGGACGAGGAGACACCCGAGAGGGTGTAGGTGAGAACAGTGCCGGTGGCAATGTTTTCGGTGGTGATGTCGAAGGTGAGGGTGGCCCCTTCATTCACGGCTGCCGGAATCGCCTGCACCTGCAGGCTGGGGATCACCGGCGGGGTGGTGTCGATGATGTTGACTGACTCGCCGCCTGGAGGCTTCGCGAAAATGATCTCGTTGGGGAAGATGATTTCGAGCGTTTCGCCCGGATCAATCACACCATCTTCAGCGATGGTGACCTGGACCGTACCGACACCGGTGGCGCTGATCAGCACATTGCCCGTGAGGGAACCACCGACCACGTCGGCAGCCTGAACTCCGGTGAGCTCGTAGGCGATGGTCTTGCCGGCCAGATCCGGAATGGTCTGAATTTCAAAAATGACCGTGCCACCTTCGCTGACGCTGGTGGCATTGGAGCTCAGCAGGCCGACGGTGCCCACTGGGGGGAGCCCATCCACGGCCACCTGCGTGGCAGCAACCGACGGGATGGTGGCAATGGTGGTGACGGGGACCAGAAAGTCGACACCGAAGGTGTTGGCCAGCGGACCGGCGTACTCCTGCTGGGACTGCGCCGAAGAGGCGACGACTGCGGTCCAGCGCAGGGAGGCTTCCACCTTGGCCTGGATGGCGACCTTGTCGGGCGAGCCATTGGGCTGCGACAGGGCGCTCTTGGCGATCTCCAGGCCGACTTGCTGGAGCGAGACCACGTTGTTGTTGACCGCGTTCACCCAGAACAGCAGGCCCGCAGCGTCGGCATTGCGGCCGAAGAGATTGACGTAAAACGAGTTAACAGCGTCGGTAACACTCTGCGAACCAATGGTTCCCTGGAACTCCGTCGTGCCAGCGAACTCATCGGCCGCTTCGCTCAGGGTCAGGGCAGCGCCAGCGCCGGTACTCCAGAAGGCCAGGCCAGCGGGGTCTGCCGGTCTACCGAAATACGTGATGTAGAGAAGTTGAGTTTCGTTGGCGTTGGCCATTCGGGAAGCACTCCAGGGCGTTTGATGAAGGGAAAGGGGTTTTCCGCAGGTTGGCTGCGGCTGCCGCAAAACCCTAAGGGGCTTGGCATCTCTGTCAAGGCAGTTGCCAAAGAGGGGCAGGCCTCCAGATCGGCCGAATCATACCGGAGGAAACCCTGCAAGAAAGGTGTCGCCAACAGGTTATGGCTTTTCGCTGACAGATTCTCGACTGACCCCAAACAACGGCCGCACTGTTGATCGAAGCTTCCTCGGCGCTGTTTTCTCAATCAGCTGGCAGGCCGGCCGTGGGCGGGTGGTCGCCGCACCGGAGAATGTTTTGATGAAAGCCCTGTCGCCGTACCGCTCCGAAGAGCAGCAGCCATGACCCTCCCAACCGGTGGTCAGCCGGCCCCGCCCGCCGTCACGCCGCCAACTCTGACCGGCCTGGCGCACTCCAACCTGCTCAGGCCTTACGTCTTCCACCAGCTGCTCGAGGAGACCCTTGCGGGGGGCAAGGTGCCCGATGAGGTCTTTGTCCGCCTGCTCACTGGCTTCCGCCAGAGCAACGCCATCGTCGATGCGGCCGCCGAGGAGGCTTACCGGCGGCGCCACGGCTGGAGCGAAGACGACCTGCGCTGGCAGGTGGAGCTCCCTCAGCGGATCGCGTCCTACGCCGCCGAACATTTCTCCTCCAAGGCGGAAGCCCGCTTTCTCGATCGCAAGACCCATCTCGATCAGGTGGTCTACAGCCTGCTGCGCGTCCAGGACGGTGCCCTGGCCCGGGAGCTCTATCTGCGGATCGAAGAGGGGGAAGCCACGTTCCCCGAACTCGCCGAACAGTTCTCGGAGGGCCCTGAACGCGGCAGCAAGGGCCTGATCGGTCCGACGCCGCTGGCCCAGGCCCATCCAACCCTGGTCCAACGCCTGCGCAGCTCCAAACCAGGCACACTGCTTGCCCCCTTCCAGGTGGAACAGTGGTGGCTGGTCGTGCGCCTGGAGAAACTGCAGCCCGCCAGCCTCGACGAGGCCACCCGGCAGCGCATGGCCCAGGAGCTGTTTGATGAATGGCTGCAAGAAGAGACCACGTATAGGATCGCCTCACTTTGCCCAGCTCCGCTGGCCCAAGGGGTATGACGAGCTCAACCAGCCAGCGGCTTTCGGAGCTCGAGGCTTTCAGGGATCTGGAGTCAGGGATTGTTGAGCAGCTCGAATCCGCGAGCCGGCTGCTGAAGTACCGCATCGGTCAGCCGCTCTGCTTTGCCGCCACCGTCCCGCATGAGTTGCTGGTGATCCTCAGTGGCGCCGCACGCCTGACGGGCCTGGAGGGGAAGAACTGTCGCACCATCGAGCGGCTCGGGCCTGGCGATCTGGTGGGCTTCGCCTCCCTGCTCAGCGCCGATCCCTGTGAGGAGGTGAACGCCTCCAGCGAGCTGGTGGCCGCCGCCATTCCCGACAAGGTGGTGCTGGAGTTGCTGCGCAGCGAGCCCAGCTTCCGAAGCTGGTGCAGCTCCAGGCTCTGGACGGCGGAACTGGGCCGGCTGGCCATACTGCTGCAGCGGCGCAGCCCAGCCGTCCACCTCAGCCTCAAAGAGGCGATCGCCCTCCTACGGCCGGAGGCTCGCCTCAAGGCCGTCAGCAAGGCTGAGCGGCTTGAGGCGAGCGAAGGGATCAGCTGGTACGTGGCCAGCGCCAACCTGCCCGGCCTGAGCCTGGGCGAAGCCATCGAGCCCGGTACCCAGCTGCCGGCCCCCGCCTGTCCCTTGTCAGGCCGATTGATTGGCGTTTCCACCGCTGCTGTGGAAGCCCTCTGCGCGACCCCGCTCTCCGCGCAGGATGCCGCAGGAGCGGAGGGGATCGGTCCCGGGATCTCCACCCAATCGAGGATGGCCGTCGCCGATGCGCCCGAGGCGCCGCTCGGCAGTGCTCAGAATCTTGGTCGCCTGCAGGAGCGCAGCCCCTTCAAGGTTATCCGCGCTGAAGGGCCCATCGATGAGACCCTGGCCTGCTTTCAGATGTTGAGCGGCCTGATGACGGTGCCGTTCCGCAAGGATGCCATTGAAAAGGTCTTGCGCGAGCAACTGCGCCGCGGCCAGCCACCCAATGTGCAGCTGGTGGGAAGCCTGGCCTCGATGATGGGGATGCACGTGGTGGGTGCCCAGGTCAGCAGCAGTTCCTGCACACGGCTGCAGGTGCCCGCTCTGATCGAATGGAACGGCGGCTTTGCCCTGCTGCAGGCCAGCAATGCCTCCGGCATCGTGCTGGCCTCCCCACGCAAGGGCCTGGTGAAGCTGTCCCCGGAGCAGGTGGAAGAGGAATTCCCCGAGGGCATCAATCTGCTGCTGGTGGATCGCACCAATGTCACCCCGGAAGAAAAATTCGGACTGTCCTGGTTCCTGCCGGCACTGAGTCGCCACCGGGGCGTGTTCACCCAGGTCCTGGTCACCTCCTTCGTCGTCCAGCTGTTCACGCTGGCCAACCCCCTGCTGATCCAGGTGATCATCGACAAGGTGATCACCCAACGCAGCCTCGACACCCTGCAGGTGCTCGGCATCGCCCTGGTGGTGGTAACGCTGATGGAAGGAGTGCTGGGCAGTCTGCGCACGTTCGTCTTCACGGAAACCACCAACCGGATCGATACCAGGCTGGGTGCCGAGGTGATCGATCACCTGCTGAGACTGCCACTCAACTACTTCGACAAGCGTCCGGTCGGGGAGCTGGGCAGCCGCCTCGCTGAGCTGGAGAAGATCAGACAATTCCTGACGGGCCAGGCCCTCACCACCATCCTCGATGCCGCCTTCTCGGTGATTTACATCATCGTGATGCTGTTCTACTCCTGGGTGCTCACACTCGTTGCTCTGGCTGTGGTACCGATCCAGGTGGCACTCACCTTGATCGGGGCACCACTGTTTCGCCGGCAGATCCGTGATTCCGCCCAGGAAAACGCCAAAACTCAGTCCCACCTGGTCGAAGTTCTCACTGGCATTCAGACCGTCAAGGCACAGAATGTTGAGATGGTCAGCCGCTGGAAATGGCAAGACCTCTACTCCCTCTACATCAGCAAAGCCTTCGAGAAAACGATCACCGGCACTGCCCTCAACGAAACGAGCCAGGTGCTGCAGAAGCTGTCCCAGCTTCTGGTGCTCTGGGTCGGAGCCATCCTGGTGCTCGACGGCCAGCTGACGCTCGGCCAGCTGATTGCTTTTCGCATCCTCAGCGGCTACGTAACCCAGCCCATCCTCCGGCTGGGGTCGATCTGGCAGAACATCCAGGAACTCAGGGTCTCCTTCGAGCGCCTCGCCGATGTCGTCGATACCCCAGAGGAGTCGAACGAGGCGGATAAACAAAAGATTCCGCTTCCGGCCATTCATGGAGAGGTGAGCTTCGAGGATGTGACCTTCCGCTTCAAGCCCGCCTCACCTCCTGTTCTCCACAAGGTCAACCTGACCATTCCAGCAGGAACCTTTGTGGGGACTGGCGGTCAGAGCGGCAGCGGCAAGAGCACCTTGATGAAACTCCTGACCCGGCTCTATTCACCTGAGGCCGGGCGAATCCTGATTGATGGCTACGACATCGACAAGGTGGAGCTGTATTCACTACGACGCCAGATCGGCATCGTTCCACAGGATCCACTGCTTTTCAGTGGAACGATCAGCGACAACATCGCCCTCGGCAATCCCAATGCCACCAGCGACGAAATCGTTGCCGCTGCACGCGTGGCTTGTGCCCACGAGTTCATCATGGGCCTGCCATCTGGATACAGTTCGGATATCGGTGAACGCGGGGCCGGCCTCTCCGGCGGCCAGAAGCAACGCATCGCCATCGCCCGCACCTTGATCACCAATCCGAAATTGTTGGTGATGGATGAGGCCACCAGCGCGCTCGACTACGACACCGAACGCCGCCTTTGCGACAACCTGGTGGAGAACATCAAGGGAAGTACCGTCTTCTTTATTACCCATCGTCTCAGCACGATTCGTCGCGCCGAGACGATTGTGATGATGGATCGTGGTGACATCGTCGAGCAGGGCTCTCACGAGGAGCTGATGGCACTGAAGGGCCGCTATTACGCACTGTATCGCCAACAGGAAGGGAGCTGATCTGACACTTTTCCCCTCCTCATACTGTAATCATATGCTTCCATTCTCTATCCCTTTTGAGACACCCAATTAGTGAAACGATTCCTTCCCTTTCGCAAGCTCCAAAACCGACTGGAGCAGAGCATTCACACCGAATCGGAGAATGCTTCCGTCCTGCGGCAATCAACCTTTTGGGCAGGCGCGATCTCCTGGGGACTGATCGCAACGGCAGGCTTCGGGATTACCTGGCTAGCCATTGCCAAGACGGAAGAAGTGGTGGTGGCACCAGGCAAGCTCGTGCCGATCGGCGAGGTGAAGGAAGTGCGAATGCCGGTGGGAGGGGTGGTGGATCAGGTGTTGGTCAAGGAAGGACAGACAGTCAAAAAAAATCAGCCTCTGCTCAAACTCGATTCTGAGGCTACCCAAGATCGGCGCGTCAGCCTGCAGCGCCGCATCGTCATCAAACAGCAACAGCTTGATCTCAAGGAACGAGAACTCAGTAAATATCTTGAGCTGAACACGACCGAACAGCAATCACTCAACCGTACCCTCGAACTCGAAACCGAGGTGCTGAAACGTCTGGAAATGCTGAATAAAGAAGGTGGTGTTGGCGAGCTTCAGTATCTCTCCCAACGCAACAAGGTGGAGGAAATCAGAGGGCGGCTCGACCAAACGAAGGTCGACCGATTGCGGCAAAAGGCCATCCTCGATCAAGGCATTCAGGCGCTCCGCAGCGAGCTCAATGAACTGAAGTCGAACCTCACCGAAGTGAGGGTGAATATCCGCTATCAAGCCATTAACTCTCCGGTTGCCGGAATCGTTTTTGAGATGAAACCAACCGGCAGCGGTTTCGTAGCGCAGACAAGCGAGCCAGTGCTGAAGATTGTACCGTTCGACAAGCTGGAAGCCAGCGTTGAGGTGTCCAGCGGGGACATCGGCTTCGTGAGCGTTGGCAAAAAGGCCGACATCAGCATTGACTCATTTCCCGCCACCGACTTTGGGGTGCTCACTGGAGTCGTTCGGCAGATCGGATCGGACGCGATCCCTCCTGACCAACTGAAAATGGATTATCGATTCCCCGTTCAAATCAAGCTCGACTCTCAACAACTCAATCTTAAAAGCGGAGCCCAGTTACCGCTCCAGGTGGGAATGTCCCTGAGTGCAAACATCAAGCTCCGCAAGGTGACCTACCTGCAACTGCTGCTGAACACCTTCAAAGACAAGACAGACTCACTACGCCAAATCTGAAGCTGGATGTCCTGATCATCAAGAGTAGTTCTTAGCTCATGGGAACAGGACGGACTCTTTCACGCCAGCGGGGTTAACCAACTTGGGCAGCGAAAGCTTGATCGGCCATCGACTGACTCAACGGCCATGGGAGAGGGTAGGCCAATGCCCTGGCCACACGAAACGAGCGCAAGCGGCTCAAAACTAAAAAGCGGGTGACGCGATTCGAACGCGCGACATTCACCTTGGCAAGGTGACGCTCTACCACTGAGCTACACCCGCAGCCGGCTTGGCTGCCGTTCGATCACTATGCACCACCAACCTGCCGCCGGTCAACGCCAAGCAGCTGCAGGCCCCACAGTGCCCCCCCAGCCCAATCCCAGCTCCGTAGGCAAGACTGACCCACGCGCGAGGCAACGCCGATGGCCAGGACGGCCCTGATCGTAGGAGTGACCGGCCAGGATGGTGCCTACCTGGCCCACCATCTGCTGGCGCTGGGCTACCGGGTCGTGGGCACCAGCCGCGACGCCCAGACCAGCAACAGCAGCCGCCTCGTGCGGCTGGGGATCCAGGATTCGATCAGCGTGGCCTCGCTGGCCCCCAACGATTTCCGCAGCGTGCTGAAGGTGGTCTCGGACGTGGCACCTGATGAGGTCTACAACCTGGCCGGCCAGACCAGCGTCGGCCTCTCGTTCGAGCAGCCCGTGGAATGTATGGAATCCATTGCCGGCGGCACCTTGAACCTGCTGGAGGTGATCCGGTATCTACAGATTCCGGCCCGCCTGTTCAGCGCCGGCAGTTCGGAGTGCTTCGGAGACACCAGGGAGGAGCCGGCCAACGAGACGACAGCGCTTCACCCCCAAAGCCCCTACGCCGTTGCCAAGGCTACCGCCTACTGGCAGGTGGCCAACTACCGGAAAGCCTACGGGATGCATGCCTGCACCGGAATCCTGGCCAACCACGAATCGCCACTGCGCCCCACTCGATTCGTGACCCAGAAGATCATCCAGGGCGTGAGGAAGATCAAGGCGGGCGAGGCGGAGAAGATCACCCTCGGCAACCTGGAGATCTGGCGTGACTGGGGCTGGGCTCCGGAATACACCCAGGCCATGCATCTGATGCTTCAATCCGATCAGCCGGACGATTTTCTGATCGCCTCCGGGCGGACCACCTCGCTGAGAGACTTCGTCGAGCGGGCTTTCGTCGCAGCAGGTCTGAGGAGCGCCGATCACTTGGAGCTGGACACGGCGATGCTCAGGCCCAACGATCTCGACTACTCAGCCATGAATCCGAGCAAAATCGAGCTGCAGCTGGGCTGGAAAGCCCATACCACCATTGATCAGATCGTTGACAAGATGTATGCGGGAGAACTGTTCTGAAACTTGCCCGCTGCTGCAGTTGTCCCTGGCCACGGCCGTTGGCCGACCTGCTGGAGCCGTCACGATCGACCCGGCGGTGCCCATGGATTAAACTGACACTCGCGGATCGCGGTTCCCCGGACCCCTGGCATGACCACCAAAACGGCTCTGATCACTGGCATCACGGGGCAGGACGGCAGCTATCTGGCCGAGCTGCTGCTGGAAAAGGGCTACGTGGTTCATGGCATCAAGCGGCGGGCCAGCAGCTTCAACACCGATCGCATCGATCACCTCTATCAGGACCCCCACGAACGGGACCCGCGCCTTGTCCTCCATTACGGAGACCTCACCGACTCCACCAATCTGATTCGGATCATTCAGCAGGTGCGTCCGGATGAAATCTACAATCTCGGCGCTCAGAGCCACGTGGCGGTGAGCTTCGAGACTCCGGAATACACGGCCAACAGCGATGCCCTCGGCACGCTCCGGATTCTTGAGGCTGTAAGGATTCTCGGCCTCACCGACAAGACCCGAATCTACCAAGCGTCCACCAGCGAACTCTACGGACTGGTGCAGGAGATTCCGCAGAAGGAGAGCACTCCATTTTATCCGAGAAGCCCCTATGGGGTGGCAAAACTTTATGCCTATTGGATCACGGTCAACTACCGCGAATCCTATGGAATGTATGCCTGCAACGGTATCCTCTTCAACCACGAGAGTCCTCGACGAGGTGAAACCTTTGTGACCCGTAAGATCACCCGTGGCCTGGCGCGCATCGATGCGGGTCTGGACCAGGCCCTGTTCATGGGAAACCTGGATTCACTCCGTGACTGGGGACACGCCCGCGACTATGTGGAGATGCAGTGGCGCATGTTGCAGCAGGAGCAACCGGAGGATTTCGTGATCGCCACGGGCCGCCAGGAGAGCGTGCGCCGCTTCATCGAGCTCGCCGCCGACCAGCTCGGCTGGGGTGGCATCGAATGGAGTGGTGACGGCCTGGAGGAAACGGGGGCCCGCGCCGATACCGGCCAGATCGTGGTAAGGATCGATCCCCGCTACTTCCGGCCCGCCGAAGTCGAGACTCTGCTGGGAGATCCCACCCGGGCGCAGCAGCGGCTTGGCTGGACTCCCACCACCACCCTGGAGGAACTGGTGGCGGAGATGGTGGCGGCTGATGTACTGGAAGCTGCCAAGGAAGCAACCCTGCGCCGCGAGGGGTTTGATGTGGTCGGCTCGATGGAGAATCCCCCCACCAACCCCCAGGCCATCGCCGCGGTAAAGGCATGACACGGGTCATGATCGCTCCGGCCGCTCACCCTGACAGGCGGTGCGGCGGATGATGAGGCGGACGGCCAGCCGGATCAAACAGAAGGGAGTTCGCGTTGTCCGGAGGATCCTCGCGCTGCCGCAAACACAAGCTCGAAGTCTGTACAACAACCTGATCGCAAAAACAGCCCTGCGATCCAGCAGGGTCAATGGTCAAAGGATTGCCCGCAACTGCCACAACCTGCTGCTCAAAGCAGGGCATCCGATCCTGGGCTACAAGATCTGCCTGATCACGGAGGCCCACTGTCTGCGCGAGCAGCGCAGGCAGCAGGAGTCCCCCTCCGTCTGGGGTGCCATCCAGCTGCCGATCGCCAGCCAGCTCGCCTTCTTCCTCAAAACCCAGGCCAGCAACAGCCTGCGCGCCTTCACCCAGAAGATCAAGGAAGTCTTTCCCCACTTCCAGCTTGTGGTTGCCCGCAAGGCCCGCTCCCACGGCGTGACGCTGGCGCCCTCAGCCGATGTGGCCGGCCTATTCGAAGGCCTCTCCTTCCGATATATCGCCGCCAAGGAGCACCCGGATGGACCCAGCCACTGTGGACCATCCGCCGCAGCCGGGAGTTACTTCGATCGGGTCACCACGGAGAGCCGGCAGTTGCTGAACAGCCTGGCGGCCATTCGCAGGCAGGCTTCCCATCGTCCCCACACGCCAGAGGACGGGCAAGGCCGCATTGGCATCCTGATTTCCTGCTTCCGGCCTGAGCCACATATCGAAGGCTTCCTGAAGAATCTGCTGCTGCTGGAAAGGCCTCAGAGGCTCGTTCCGATCTTCATCAATGCCGGCATGTCAGACACCTGTCGGCAGCAGATCCTGGAGGTGCTCGAAGCCAGCAACTTCCACGATTCCATCTTCATCGACAAGCCTGGATGCGGCATCTACGACGCCTGGAACACTGGAGTCAAGGCCGTTGGGGAGAGTGTTTCTTACCTGACGAATTTCAACGTCGATGATCGGCGTCATCCCCTCTGCCTTGAGGTTCAGGCCGATCTGCTGGAGACCTTTAGTAGCCGACAGGTATCTGTTACCGACTATCTCTACTTTTTCCATCCCTTCGATGATATTAGAAGGCTCTACGAACTCAACGAAGGCAACAGCACTCTTCTGCCGGTTACGAACAAACGAACAATCGTCTATCGGAACCTTCCCCACAGCAGCCCCATGTGGCGCACAAGACTGCACGCCGGAGGCGATTGCGGGTTGTTTGATGAAGCCTATCGGTCCGCTGGCGATGCCGATTTCTGGTATCGTGTCAGCCGTGCTCACGAAGATGCGTTTGAGATCGCCGCCCTTCCTCTGAGTCTCTATTTCAATAACCCAGAGGGTATCTCCACCAAGCCCAACACGGTCGGGGTTTCCGAGCACCACACCTGCTCCCGCATCCACTACAGAGCGCTCATGCAGGAGATCGACAATTCTGTTTCGCCTGAGTTCGCCGAACGACACCTGCAGGAAACCGATTCAGAGCATCTGCAGCTTTACGCGGCCCTGTCCGCAATCGGCAATCCATGACCACGATCGTCATTGACGCCATTTTCTTCCAGATCAACGAATGGTCCGGAATCGCCAAGTACTGGCGCAATCTTCTTGCCGGCATCGACCGCCGCCTGGATCAGGACCCGCAACAGAACATCCGGGTCTTCCTACTGATTCGAGGCGAGTCCAGGTCGCTGCGGGACATGGAATACAAGCACATCCACAAACTGCCAATCTCCTTCTTCGACTACCGCTGCGCGCTCTCCGACTTCGAACATCTCGGCCGTCTTTGCCGCGAACTGGAAGCCACCGTCTTCATCAGTTCTTATTACACCCTGGCCTATGGTGTCGCCAACATCGGCATGGCCTACGACTTTATCCCAGAGCATCTCAACGTCATCCATACCCATCACTCCTGGGCGGCCAAAGCCCTCTACATGAAGTCGCTGTCATGCACGTTGGCCATCTCCGAATCGACGGCCCTTTACGCTTCGATCTTCTATCCAAATATTGACTCCGCTCGAGATAATGTATTCTATCCACCGATCGAAGCCAGAGAATTCAAGACGATCGATCCTTCCAAGGCCAGGGACTTCCGCAGCCGGAATTCACTCCTGTTCCCCTACCTCGCCATCGTCGGAAATCGCACAAACTATAAAAATGTCAGCCTGCTAACCTCTGCTCTAGAGCAACGCAAGCCAGATCAGCCCCCGATTCCTCTCGGTATTGTCATGACCTCGGGAGAAGAACCGAGCCGTGACGACATCAATCTCTACTCGCGGCACTTCTGTTTTGGCGTCCATCGGCTCAACCTGACATCAGAGGAACTCACCTGCCTGCTCCATGGCGCAGAGATGCTCTTCTTTCCTTCCCTTCTTGAAGGTTTCGGCTACCCGGTCCTTGAGGCCATGGCCCAGGGCTGCCCCGTAATCACGACGGGATCGACCTCGATTCCCGAGATTCTGCGCCACGCTCAACCCGACGACTACAGGATCATCAGCGGCTACGACGGCAAGGAGGCTCTGCAGGCCATCATCAGCCTGATGCATGCACGCCGGCGTGTCAGCGCGTCGACCATCGCCCGGCTGAAGGAGGCCTTCGGAACCGACGAAACGCCTCGCTTCCTGAGCCGGATCCAGCAGTTGGCACCTACGGCCCGGCCTCCGCTGGATGACTACCTGCCCGCCTGCCGCACCCTGGATGGCCTGCTCGCCTGAACCCAGCCAGCCAGGCCAGCTGCTGGGCCTTGTCGGCGACCGGGATGGGTTCAGCCACATCGGCGGAGTGAAGCGACTGCGCCAACTGCTCGAGAGTGAGCTGCAGGCGCGGGGAATCCGCTCGCGCACGGTGCTTGCCGGTGAGCGGGACCAAGACAGCCTGCGCGGCCTGCTCGTGCTTGGGTGCAGCAGCCCATGGGCCTACGGCCTCGTGCTCTGGAGCCGGCTGAGCAACCCCGCTCGGCCGGTGGTCTGGATCCCCTGCTTCCATCCACCCCGGTTCGTGCGTCATCGCCTGCGGGCCTGGCTGGCGAAGCTGGCCCTGCGGCGACTGCAGTTCCTCGGGGTCGAGGTCTGTGTCCTTTCGTGGGCCGAGCGCAAGGAGCTCGCCACGGTGCGCTGTTCCGTGATCAGCCTTCCGTTCCGCTGTGAGCCCCTCCCGCCGCGGGTTCCGGGGCGGGAGCCCCCCCCGCCCTACGCCCTGGTTTTCCTGGGCCGACCGGTTGCCCAGAAGGGCTGGCCAAAGTTCCTCGATCTGGCCGAGCGGATCGGGGGCCGAAGCCTGGCCCTGGTGCCGTGCCCTCCGGAAGGTCCTATCCCCCCGCTGCTGGAGGTACGTGTGAACGCCACCGATGAAGAGGTGCGGAGGCAGTTGCGCCGGAGCAGGATTCTCTTTCTTCCCGCGGATTACGAGTCCTTCGGCTTCGCCCAGGCCGAAGCCCTGTGGCAGGGGTGCTGTGTGCCGGTGCTGGGGGAATGGCCCCTGTGGATCGGAAGTCCGGAGCTCGACTGGCGCCATGCCTCCCCTGCCGAGCTGGCGATCAGGATCGAAGCCCTGCTGAACAACGAGCCGCAGCGCCGGGCGCTGGTGCGGCGACAGCAGCAGCTCTGGGAGCATCGAAGCGAGCGAAGGGAAGCGGTGCTGCCAAGGTCGATAGAGATGCCCTGAGTGAACGCAAGCCGGGATCGAAAGGGCTTCTGCTCGACTGCCTGATCTGCGTGTTGCGATGCTGTCGGAATCCTTCCTGCCCGGTTTCCGATTGAATGGCAACGAGAGAACCTGAGCCTGAGCCGCACACCGGCGGCGTGCCGCAGGTGTCCGTCGTGGTGCCTTTCCGTGATCAGGGATCGATGCTGGTCCAGGCCTGCCGGTCCCTGCAAGCCCAGAGCCTGCCGGACTGGGAATGCCTGCTGGTGGACGATGGCTCAGCAGCCCAGGCCCGTCGGGTTGCGGCTGGCCTGGTCGCCGCGGATCCGCGGTTCCGGCTGCTGTCGGTGCCGCAACGTGATCATTTCCCCGGCCCGTGGCTGGCCCGCAATCGCGGCATCGCCGCCGCCCGCGCTCCCCTGGTGGCCTTTCTCGATGCGGACGATCTCTGGCATCCGGCCAAGCTGGAGCTGCAGCTCGCGCTGCACAACGGTGCCGACCTCGACCTCTCGGTGACCGGCTACTACCGCTACGACGACCAGACCATGCGGATCCGTGAGGTCCGGCGCCCCCCGGCGGCTGTCTGCGCACAGTCCCTCTTTCGCGGCAACACCATTCCCCTCTCGACTGTGCTGATCCGTCGCTCCCTGGTGCTGGAGGAGGTCTTTCGAGCGGAGCGGCACGAAGATTACGGCCTCTGGCTGCGGTTGTTCGCCGCCGTGCCGCCACCCCGCTACGGCCGGCTGGCCAAGCCCCTGATGGCCTACCGCCTGCATGGGGCCTCGTTGTCATCCCAACGGGCCTTGAGTGTGGTGGCCGTGGAACAGCTCTTCCGGCTCCACTGGCCCGATCGCGGCCCACGACTGCTGGCGGTGGGCCGCTGGCTGATCCACCGTCTGCTGGCCTGGCTGCGCTGCCGCTGGGCGGCGGCCAGAGCCAGGCCCGACCTCCTGCCCGCAGATCTGGCCAGCTTTCTCACCTGAGACTCAGGCGTCCGCGCCCTGGAGCTCACCCCGGCAGCACCGCCATCAGGCTGCCCATCTCCAGGGCCTGCAGGGCATAGCTCCAGCCCAGGTTGCTCTTGATGCCGGCACGCTCCAGGGCCTGCTGCATGGTGTCCGTGGTGAGCACACCGAAGATCACCGGCACTCCGGTGCTGCGCGACACAGCCGCCACACCCTTGCTCACCTCGGCGCAGACGTAGTCGAAGTGGGGGGTGTCGCCCTTGATCACGGCGCCCAAAGTGATCAGCACCTGGTAACGGCCGGAGGCCGCCAGTCGCTGGGCCACCAGGGGAATCTCAAAACTGCCGGGTACCCAGGCCAGGTCCAGCTGCTCGCTGCTGGAGCTGGTGTCGATGCCGTGGCGGGAGAGGGCATCAAGGCAGGCACTGAGCAGCTTGGCGGTGACCAGATCGTTGAAACGACCGACCACGATGCCGATGCGCAAGCCGCTGATGTCGGTGAAGCGGCCTTCAAAAACGGTCAATGGACTCAGGCCACGAAGTAGCTCATGCCCCAGTTGAGCAGCACCAGGGCCACCCAGGCCGCTCCGCCCAACAGGATCAGCCGGTTGGAGCGGCCGGACTCGTCGGTGCTGGCGTAGAGCACGGGGACCGCTACCACAAGGGCAAACGACATCACCACCAGGGCCAGAACGGTGAGGGTGTTGAGGATCTGCATGGTTGGGAGGGCGGGGTGCGCGGTCCCTGGCACACGGGCCGGGGCAGGCAGTGGCTGGATTCTCCCATGGGGCCTCCGGAATTCCCCGGCCCGGGCTGGCCATCCTTCACAAGTTGTGGGCGGCGCCCGGGTCGCTGACCACCCGGCCCTCCTACGATCGCGCCAGCCCCTGTGCACGCCGTGGCCGCGCCGCCGGAAGAACAGCTCTCGCGGGTGGCTGCCCTGGGCCTGGAGGCCAACCCCGCCCCGATGGGCGCCGCCCGGACAGCCGCCGCTGACGGCCCCACTGGCGAGAGCGATGACGAGCTGGTGGCTGAGGCCGCCGCCCGCCCCCGGCAGCGCCAGGCCAGGGCAAGCGAGTCCAAAGCTGAGAGTCCCGAGCCGGCCGCGGCGTCCGTGGAGTCGGCCGAGCCCGGGGATCCCGCCGAGACGCTGCCCCCCTGGCACCACCACGGCCTGGTGGATCCCGAGGCCCTGCCGCCGGTGCTGCGCCATTACGTGGAGCTGAAGGCGGCCCACCCCGAGCGGGTGTTGCTCTACCGCCTCGGTGATTTCTACGAGTGCTTCTTCGAGGACGCCATCCGGGTGTCGCGGCTGCTGGAGCTCACCCTCACCGGCAAGGAGGGGGGTAAACGGATCGGGCGGGTGCCGATGGCCGGCATCCCCCACCACGCCGCCGAGCGCTACTGCGGCGAACTGGTGCGCCGCGGCCTCGCCGTGGCCCTCTGCGACCAGCTGGAGAGCACCCCAGCCCCGGGCGCCCTGCTCCGGCGGGGGATCACCCGCGTGCTCACCCCCGGCACCGTGCTGGAGGAGGGAATGCTGGCGGCGCGCCGCAACAACTGGCTGGCGGCCGTGGTGCTGGAGCAGGGCCAGTGGGGGCTGGCGGTGGCCGATGTGAGCACCGGCGAATTCCAGCTGATGCAGCGCCAGGGCAGCGATCAGCTGCACCAGGACCTGCTGCAGCTGCAGCCGGCCGAGCTGCTCTGGCCCACTGCGGAGTCCGGCGAGCCGGCCTGGGCACCGGAGTCGATCCACCGCACGCCGCTGCCGCTCACCCCCTTCACCCTGCCGGAGGCGCGCCGGACCCTGCTGGAGCGCTTCGGCCTGGCCAGCCTCGAGGGTCTGGGCCTGGGCGAGGCGCCCCTGGCCCTGAGGGCCGCCGGCGGTCTGGTGCGCTACCTCGATGACACCCAACCGGCCACGGACGACCCAGCTGCCGCCTCCGAAGCCACCACCGCGAGCCGCATCCCCCTGGATCGGCCCACCCTTCAGCAGCGCGGCGATCAGCTGGTGCTCGATGCCCAGACCCGCCGCAACCTGGAGATCACCCAGACCCAGCGGGATGGTCAGTTTCAGGGGTCGCTGCTCTGGGCCCTGGATCGCACCATGACCGCCATGGGCGCCCGGGCGCTGCGCCGCTGGCTGGAGGCCCCCCTGATGGACCTGGCGGCGATCGAGCGGCGTCAGGAGGGCATCGCTGTGCTGGTGCAGCAACGGCCCCTGCGCCTGGCCCTGCGCCGGCTGCTGCGGCCCATGGGCGATCTGGAGCGCCTCTCGGGCCGGGCCGGGGCCGGCAGCGCGTCCGCCCGCGACCTGGTGTCCCTCGCCGATGGGCTGGAGCGCCTGCCCCGCCTCGCCGCCCTGCTGGAGTCCGCGGCCGCGGCCGTGTTCGCTCCCCTGCAGCAGGCCGAACCAGAGCTGGCACAGCTGGCGGCCCTGGTGCGCCACACCCTGGTGGAGGCACCACCGCTCAGCCTCAGCGAGGGGGGCCTGATCCACGACGGCGTCGACGGCCGCCTCGATGGGCTGCGCAACCGGCTTGACGATCAGGACCAGTGGCTGGCGGCCCAGGAGCAGGAGGAGCGCCGCCGCAGCGGCATCCCCACCCTGCGGCTGCAGTTCCACCGCAGCTTCGGCTATTTCCTCTCGGTGAGCCGGGCGCGGGCCGAGCGGGTGCCCGAGCACTGGATCCGGCGCCAGACCCTGGCCAACGAGGAGCGCTTCGTCACCCCCGAGCTCAAGGCGCGCGAGGGCCGCATCCTGCAGCTGCGGGCCCGGGCGGCCCAGCGGGAATACGAGCTGTTCAGCCAGCTGCGTCAGCAGGTGGGGGAGCTGGCCGGACCGATCCGCCAGGCCGCCCGGCGCGTGGCCGGCCTCGATGCCCTGGCCTCACTGGCAGAGGTGGCCGCCTGCCATGGCTACTGCCGGCCGCAACTGGACCACAGCCGCTGCCTGCAGGTGGAGGCGGGACGGCACCCCGTGGTGGAGCAACTGCTGGTGGAGGAGTCGTTCAGCGCCAACGATCTGCACCTGGGGGAGCAGGGGCGCCCCGACCTGGTGGTGCTCACCGGGCCGAACGCCAGCGGCAAGAGCTGCTACCTGCGCCAGAACGGGTTGCTGCAGCTGATGGCGCAGATCGGCAGCTGGATTCCGGCCCGATCGGCCCGCCTCGGCCTGGCCGACCGCATCTTCACCCGGGTGGGGGCCGTCGATGACCTGGCCAGCGGCCAGTCCACCTTCATGGTGGAGATGGCCGAGACCGCCAACATCCTTCACCACGCCACCGACCGCTCCCTGGTGCTGCTCGATGAGATCGGCCGCGGCACCGCCACCTTCGATGGTCTCTCGATCGCCTGGGCCGTGGCGGAGCACCTGGCGGCGGGGCTGCGGGCCCGGGCAGTGTTCGCCACTCACTACCACGAGCTCAACGAACTGGCCGCGCTGCTGCCGGGTGTCGCCAACTACCAGGTGCTGGTGGAGGAAACCGGCGACCACCTGCTCTTTCTGCATCAGGTGCGTCCGGGCGGCGCCAGCCGCAGCTACGGCATCGAGGCGGCCCGGCTGGCGGGCGTGCCGCCCCAGGTGGTGCTGCGGGCCCGCCAGGTGCTGGGGCGGATCGAGGCCAACAGCCATGTGGCCGTGGGTCTTCAGGCCGCGGCCTGATTCAGCCAGGCCCGGCGCAGCAGGGCGTTGCAGGTGGCGCCCACCAGGCCGGCACCACCCTTGCTGCCTTCGAGCCGGATCTGGGGCAGATCACTGGCGGCCAGCCGCCGCTTGCTCTCCGCCACCCCCACGAAGCCCACCGGCATGCCGATCACCAGGGCCGGCAGGCTGGCTCCGCCGGGCTGATCAAGCAGCCGCTCCAGGGCGGTGGGGGCGCTGCCGATCAGCACCACCGCCCCGGGACAGGCCGCCAGGGCCGCCGCGATACCCTCGGCCGTGCGGGTGCCGCCAGGCGGCGCCACAGCCGGCGCCCACTCGAGGATGCTGCGCACCGGGTTGGCGAAGGTGCGCCGGGCCATCGGCGAGACGGCCGCGGCCGCCATGGCCGTGTCGGTGAGGATCACGGCCCCCCCAGCCAGGGCCTCCAGGCCCAGCGCGCAGGCCTCGGCGCTGAAGCGAAGGTCAGCCGCGATGGCCAGATCGCCACTGCTGTGCACCAGGCGCTCGAGCACCTCCTGCTGCACCGGGTCCAGATCGGTGGGGCCCAGCCACTGGCGGATGCGCCGCACACTCTCGCTGAAGATCGGATGATCCAGATCCAAGCCAGGCCGTTCCATGCCCATCCATCTCTACTGGGGTGACGACGAGGCCGCCAGGACCCGGGCGATCGACGAGTTGATCAGCAAGGAGGTGGACCCGGCCTGGCACAGCATCAACCTCACCCGCCTCGATGGCTCCGACACCGCCCAGGCGGCCCAGGCCCTGAGTGAAGCCCGCACGCCGCCCTTCGGCAGCGGTGCCCGGCTGGTGCTGCTGCAGCGCAGTCCTTTCACCAGTCCCTGCTCCGCCGAGCTGGCGGGCCAGCTGGACACCTGCCTGGAGCTGATCCCCGAGAGCTGCCACCTGGTGCTGGTGAGCAGCGGCAAACCCGATGCCCGCCTGCGCACCACCAAGGCGCTGCGCCAGCTGGCCCTGGAGAAGAGCTTTCAGCTGCCCTCCGCCTGGGATGGGGCCGGCCAGGTGGAGCTGGTGGCACGCACGGCGCGGGAGCTGGGGGTGACCCTGGCGGCGGGGGCAGCGGAAGCCCTGGCGGAGGCGATCGGCAGCGACAGCGCCCGGCTGAGCAGCGAGCTGGAGAAGCTGGCGCTCTACAGCGGCGAGGCAGCGGTTCAGGTGGCGGCGGTGGCGGCCCTGGTGGGCGGCCACAGCACCACCAGCCTGGCGGTGGGGGATGCCCTGCTGGAGGGAAACGCCGGCGCGGCGATCGCCCTGGTCGATGACCTGCTGCAGGCGGGGGAGCCGGCCCTGCGGCTGGTGGCCTCGCTCACCAGCCAGGTCAGGGGCTGGCTGTGGGTGAGTTTGCTGGAAAGCCGCGGCGAGCAGGACGTGGCCGTGATCGCCAAAGCCGCCGGCATCGGCAACCCCAAGCGGATCTACGTCATGCGCCGGCAGATCCGTGGGCGGACCCCAGCCCGGCTGCTGACCCTGCTGGCCCAGGTGCTGGAGGTGGAAGCCGCCCTCAAACGGGGCGCCGAGGCCGGTGAGGCCTTCCGCGATGGGCTGCTGCTGGCCACCGCCCGATAATCGCGGCATCCCATCACATCTGCCGATCGGAATGGCCCTGCTGGTTCAGAAATTCGGGGGAACCTCCGTCGGCAGCGTGGAGCGGATCCAGGCGGTGGCACAGCGGATCGCCGCCAGCCGCGAACAGGGTCACGACCTGGTGATCGTGGTCTCGGCCATGGGCCACACCACCGATGAACTCACCGCCCTGGCGCGGGCGCTCTGCCCTGAGCCCCCCCAGCGGGAGATGGACATGCTGCTGGCCACGGGCGAGCAGGTGTCGATCGCCCTGCTGGCCATGGCCCTGCACAGCATCGGCGTGCCGGCCGTGTCGATGACGGGACCGCAGGTGGGCATCGTGACCGAATCGGCCCACGGCCGCGCCCGCATCCTCGAGGTGCGCACCGAGCGGCTGCGCAAACGGCTCGAGGAGGGCCAGGTGGTGGTGGTGGCCGGCTTCCAGGGCACCAGCAGCGGCAGTGCAGGCACGCCCGAGATCACCACCCTGGGCCGGGGCGGCTCCGACACCTCTGCCGTGGCCCTGGCCGCGGCCCTGGGGGCCGATGCCTGCGAGATCTACACCGATGTGCCCGGAGTGCTCACCACCGACCCGCGCCAGGTGAGCGATGCCCAGTTGATGGAGGAGGTGAGCTGCAACGAGATGCTGGAGCTGGCCAGCCTCGGCGCGGCGGTGCTGCATCCCCGCGCGGTCGAGATCGCCCGCAACTACGGCGTGCCCCCTGTGGGGCGCCCCCGCCGGAGCGACGCCCCCCGCCCCCGGCTCACCAGCGGCATGCCCCCACCGATCGGC